>SBHH01000235.1 GCA_006226265.1 Alphaproteobacteria bacterium
CGGTAAATCAATTCCTACCTCTATCGAATGTTGGAAAGGCCGGGAAAATGACGTGCATTAAACGCCTTTCCCGGTTATAAAGCCGAAATGGAGCGTATGAAGTTGGCGCAATCGTCTGAGGGGGCAAAGACTGAAGAATGAGTACGGTCGAGAATGCGCGTCGTATCCTGATCTACAGCCATGACTCTTTCGGTCTCGGCCATTTAAGGCGCTGCCGGGTCATGGCCAATGCATTGGTTGAAAAAAACCAGAACCTTTCCGTTCTGATCCTTTCGGGCTCGCCGATTATTGGCAGTTTCGATTTCAAGGCACGGGTTGATTTTGTCCGCATCCCCGGCATTATCAAGCTCAGAAACGGAGAATATACCTCGCTCAGTCTGCATATAGACACCGAGCAGACGCTGGCCATGCGGAGTTCCATCATCCGCCACACGGCAGAGACGTTCGACCCCGATATTTTTATCGTTGACAAGGAGCCATACGGCCTCAAGGGCGAGGTGATGGAAACCCTGGAAATGCTCAAGGCGCGCGGGACGCATCTGGTGCTGGGCCTTCGCGATGTGCTGGACGATCCCGCTCTGCTCGCCCCGGAATGGAAGCGCAAGAATGTCCTGCCCGCCCTCGAAAGCCTCTATGACGATATCTGGATTTTCGGTGTCAAGCAGATCTACAACCCGCTGACCGGCCTCGATATTCCCGCCAATGTGAAGCGCAAGATCACCTACACCGGTTATCTGCCTCGCCACGCCTCCTCCATATCCGAACCCGCAATCCTGAGCGAAATGAACGAAGAACCCTACGTTCTTGTTACTGTCGGCGGTGGCGGTGACGGAGAAGTGCTGATGGACTGGGTTTTGCGTGCCTATGAAGGGGACCGGGAACCACCGTTCAATGCCCTGTTTGTGATGGGGCCTTTCATGCCGCCCGAGACGCGGGCAAGTTTCCGCGACCGCATTCAGCGGCTGAGCCGGGTGCGGGCCGTTACTTTTGACAGCCACCTCGAACGTTTGATGGAGGAAGCGGCAGCCGTTGTCGCCATGGGGGGCTATAATACTTTCTGTGAAGTTCTTTCCATGGACAAGCGGGCCCTTATCATTCCACGCACCGTCCCCAGGCGGGAGCAATATATTCGTTCCGTTCGGGCATCGGAGGCAGGCCTGATCGGCATGCTGGTCGATGATGATGTCCGTGCGAGTGCGACAATGTTGACCGCCCTTCGCCAGCTCGCACAGCAGAAGAAACCGTCTGAGATTGTTATTCCGGGTTTGCTCGACGGCCTCGAAAACCTCAACCGTCTCGTCAACATGCGTTTTCAGGAAGTTGATCGCCGACGGGCCGCAATTGCAAAAGCAGAACCAGGCAATCATCCCGCGGCTGCATCCGCTGCGGACTGAGCGGATTTCTTAAGTTAAAAAGGCCAGTATCAGGTACTTATTCTCGACCGTGCACCGCGCCGGCCGTCCTCCACCGCCATTTCTGCATCATTTCGCATTCCTCCGGTCAGCGGTTCTATGATATCTCGCCTTATATGACGGTCTGCTGTCTGCCTGTGGATTGGCAAATGCCGTCGGGTCTGTTTGTTTTGCGACTCTTCAGCGATTTTACAAAAACAAAAGTGGAAATTGAAGATAGCGGAAATCCGGCCTCTTCTTATTTACCCTCTCCCGACCCTGTTTTACACGAAAGCGACATGGCGTTCGGTTTTTTTGCGCCGGGCTGTATTTCCGTCCAGTTTCTGCTTGCATCGCGCCAATCAGCGGTGAAATAGTTTTTGAAATTCATAAAATTCCGGGGAAGGATCTGATCGATGAGTACCAAATATGATGCGATCGTTATCGGCGCAGGGGTGATCGGCGCCTGCATCGCCTATGAGCTGTCGAAGGCCGGGCGGAAGACGCTCTCGCTCGATCGCCTGCCCGCATCCGGCTATGGCTCGACCGCTGCCTCCTGTGCCATCATTCGCACTTATTATTCCGCGCTTGATACTTGCGCCCTCGCCTATGAAGGCTGGTTCTACTGGAAGAACTGGAAGGATTATGTCGGGGTTGAGGATGAAAAAGGCCTGATCAAGTACCACGATGTCGGTGCCATGATCATCAAGACGCCGCATAACGAGAATATGGAGAAAATCTGCGCCCTGATGGACCAGATCGGCTGTCCATATGAGCATTTGAGCCCGGAAGAAATGCGGAAAAAACTCCCCATTATCGACACCCATGAGTTCGCGCCGGTGAAACGGCCGGACGATCCGGCCTTTGGCGAGCCGACCGCCGACAGCGTTCCGGGCGGTGTCTTTTTCCCGCGCGGCGGTTATGTGAGCGATCCGCAGCTTGCCGCCCATAACGCGCAGCGCGCCGCCGAAGCCCATGGCGCGGCCTTCCGTTTCAATTCGAATGTCACCGCCATCCGGCAGGAAAATGGTCATGTCACGGGCGTCACGCTTGACACGGGTGAAGAGATCGACGCGCCTATCGTCGTCAATGTCGCGGGTCCCCATTCCTCCAAGGTAAATGCCATGGCAGGTATTCTCGACGAAATGAAAATGACGACCCGCGCGCTCCGTCATGAGGTCGCTCATGTCCCCTCCCCCGACGGGTTCGACTATGAGGCGGACGGGGTGGTCTTGTCTGATAGCGACACCGGCGTCTACTGCCGTCCGGAGCTTGGCAACCATATCCTGATCGGGTCGGAAGATCCTAAATGCGACACCCAGGAATGGGTCGATCCGGACGAGTTCAACGAGGATTTTACCGAGCAATGGAACGCGCAGGTTCTCCGTCTTGCGCAGCGTTTCCCCGAAATGGGCGTTCCCCGCAAGACCAAGGGCGTCGTCGCGCTTTATGATGTGACCAAGGACTGGGTGCCGATTTATGACAAGTCCAGCCTTGGCGGGTTCTATCTCGCCATCGGCACCAGCGGCAACCAGTTCAAGAACGCGCCCGTCGCGGGCCGTATGATGGAAAAGCTGATCCGTGAATGCGAGGCGGGCCGCGATCATGACAAGGATCCGGTGCATTTCCATCTTGAAAATATCGATTACGACCTGTCCATGGGGACTTTCTCGCGCAACCGCGAAGTCAATATGAACAGCAGCTTCACCGTTCTCGGCTGAAGCACCAAAAAACAAATACGGGAGGCAAGGAAAAATGAAATCCCATGTGCGTGTAGCGGTTATCGGTGGCGGTGTCGTCGGTTGCTCCGTCCTTTATCATCTCGCCAAGCTTGGCTGGACCGATATCTGCCTGATCGAGCGATCGGAGCTTACCTCCGGCTCCACCTGGCACGCGGCGGGCGGATTTCATACCATCAACTCCGACACCAATATCGCGGCGCTGCAGGGATATACCATCAACCTCTATAAGGAGCTTGAAGAACTTTCCGGTCAGTCCTGCGGCCTTCATCATGTGGGCGGCATCACGCTCGCGGGCACAAAGGATCGGATGGATTACCTCAAGACCGAGCGGGCGAAGCACCGCTATATGGGCCTTGATACCCATCTTGTGGGACCGGAGGAAATCAAGAAACTTTCCCCAATCACCAATGTCGAGGGCGTGATCGGCGGACTTTACGATCCGCTCGACGGGCATCTCGATCCATCCGGCACCACCCATGCCTACGCGATGTGCGCACGGAAACTGGGCGCCGAGATTTACCTTCGTAATCCGGTGCTGGATCTCAATCACAACCCGGATGGTAGTTGGGAAGTGGTCACCAAGGACGGCACCATCCAGGCTGAGCATGTGGTGAATGCCGCCGGTCTCTGGGCACGAGAGCTTGGCGAGATGGTCGGCATCTTCCTCCCCCTCCATCCGATGGAGCATCAGTATCTCATCACCGAGGATATCCCGGAAATCTATGAGCTCGGCAAAGAGCATCCGCATGTGATGGATCCGGAGGGCGAAAGCTATCTCCGGCAGGAAGGGCGCGGTCTCTGCATCGGCTTTTACGAGCAGGATTGCGATCCCTGGGCGGTCAACGGTACGCCGCTCGATTTCGGTCATGAGTTGCTGCCGAACAAACTGGACCGCATCGGCGACAGCATGGAATTTGCCTTCAACCGCTTCCCGGTTCTCGAAAAGGCGGGTATCAAGACCATCATCAATGGCCCCTTTACTTTTGCGCCCGACGGCAACCCGCTGGTGGGACCCGTGCCGGGCCTTAAGAACTACTGGTCGGCCTGCGCCGTCATGGCAGGCTTCAGCCAGGGCGGCGGCGTCGGCATGACGCTTGCCGAATGGATGGTGGAGGGCGAGCCGTCCCGCGATGTCTTCGCGATGGATGTCGCGCGCTATGGCGACTATTGTTCCCGCCCCTATGCCCGGAAGAAAGTGACCGAGAATTATCAGCGGCGCTTCTCCATCAGCTATCCGAACGAGGAACTGCCCGCCGCCCGTCCCTTCCAGACGACGCCTGCCTATGGCATCTGGAAATCGCAGCGCGCCGTCTTTGGTCAGGCTTACGGCATGGAAGCGGTCAATTATTTCGCACCGGAAGGCGAACCGCTTCATGAAACGCCGAGCTTCCGCCGCTCCAACGCGTTCGAGGCAACCGCCGCCGAATGCCGCGCGGTCCGCGAACAGGTCGGCATCACGGAAATCCACAACTTCGGCAAATATAAGGTGACCGGCCCGAAGGCCGCCGAATGGCTTGATGTCATCATGGCGGGCCGCATCCCGAAAGTCGGCCGGATGAGCCTTTCCCCCATGCTGAGCCCGAAAGGCAAGCTGATCGGCGATTTCACGCTTGCGCGGCTTGGGGAGGAAGAATTCCAGGTCACGGCCTCTTTCGGGGCGCAAGGCTATCATCTTCGCTGGTTCTGGCAGCATCTGCCGGAAACGGGCGTCGAGATCGAGAATGTGTCCTTGAGCCGGATCGGCTTCCAGATTGCCGGCCCCCGCGCCCGCGATCTCCTGGCGAAAGTGACCTATCAGGATGTCTCGAACGAGGCGTTCCGCTTCATGGATGTGAAGCGCATGGGCGTCGGGCTTTCCGATGCCATCGTGCAGCGCGTGACCTATACCGGCGATCTCGGGTTTGAAATTTATGTGCCCGCGGAAGAGCAGATCGCGCTTTACGAGGTGCTGGCCGAGGCCGGGGAAGAATTCGGCCTCAAGCCCTTCGGCATGCGCGCGATGATGAGCCTTCGGCTTGAAAAATCCTTCGGCTCCTGGCTCCGGGAGTTCAAACCTGATTATATGCCAGTGGAAACGAGCATGGACCGCTTCGTCGCCTATAACAAGCCCGCCGACTATATCGGCAAGGCCGCCGCGGCGAAGGAAAAGGCGGAAGGACCGAAACGCCTGCTCAATACCTTCGTGGTCGATGCGCTCGATGCTGACGTGCATGGGGATGAGCCGATCTGGAAGGACGGCAAGGTCATCGGTTTTGTGACCTCCGGCGGTTATGCCCATTATATCGGCAAGTCCGTCGCGCTCGGCTTCACGCCGCCAGAAATGGTTGAGGAAGGCGGGGAGTTTGAGATTGAAATCCTCGGCGAGATGCGCCCGGCGCGCATGGTGCTGGAACCGCTGCTCGATCCCTCCGCTGCACGTATGCGGGGATAAGGACCGGAAAATAAAGGGAGACTTTCATGTCGACAAGAAACGAACGGAGTTCCGGACGACGCGCCCGCCGCGGCAGCCGCACAAGATCAAGTTTCGTCCAGTTGCCGCGCCAGAAGGTCGTCAATACGATAAAGCCGCTTGAGATCATTTCCGAAGATCAGCTGGAGGCGATCCATAACGCCTCCCTCGATATTCTGGAGACGATCGGCATCATGGTCCGCCATCCGGAGGCGCGTGAAATCCTGAAAAACGAGGGGCAAAAGGTCGATGAAGACAGGGAAATCGTCTATTTCGACCGCGATTTCGTGATGGAGAAAATCGCCCTTGCGCCGGAGAAGTTCACACTGCATGCGCCAAACCCGGAATGCAATCTGGAGATCGGCGGTAATAACATGGTTTTCTCCATGGTGGCGAGCGCGCCGAATGCGACCGATCTCGACCGCGGCCGCCGCACCGGCAATCAGGAGGATTTCCGGAACTTCATCAAACTGACCCAGTCGCTCAATGTCATCGGGCTTTGCGGCGGCTATCCGGTGGAGCCGGTGGATATCCATGCCTCCATCCGCCACCTTGAATGCGGACGCGATTTCGCGACGCTGACGGAAAAGGTGCCCTATATCTATTCCCTCGGCCGACAGCGTAACCTCGACGGGATCGAGATGGCCCGCATCGCCCGCGGTGTCAGTCATGAGCAGATGCTGGAGGAACCCAGCATCTTCACCATTGTCAATTCCAACTCCCCGCTGATGCTGGACGCGCCGATGCTGGAAGGCATCATCGAGATGGCACGCCATGGGCAGGCCATGGCGCTCACCCCCTTCACGCTCGCGGGTGCAATGGCGCCGGTGACGCTCGCCGGTGCCATCGCCCAGCAGAATGCCGAGGCTCTCGCCGGGATCAGCCTGTCGCAGACGGTACGCGCGGGCGCGCCGGTCCTTTATGGCGGCTTCACTTCCAACGTCGATATGAAATCGGGCGCGCCCGCCTTCGGCACGCCGGAATATGCCAAGGCGGCGATCATCACGGGTCAGCTGATCCGGAAATACAAGCTGCCCTACCGCTCCTCCAACGTGAATGCCTCCAACACCCCGGATGCGCAGGCCGCCTATGAATCGGAAATGGCGCTCTGGTCCGTCATGCTGGGGGGCGCGAACCTTGTGAAGCATGCGGCAGGCTGGCTGGAGGGGGGCTTGTCCGCCTCCTTCGAAAAAGTGATCATGGATGTCGAGATGATCCAGATGCTGATCGAAACCATGAAGCCCGTTGAAATCAACGATGCGGAGCTTGGCTTGGATGCCATGCGCGAAGCAGGCCACGGCGGACATTTCTTCGGCACCGCCCATACCCAGGCGCGCTATCAGGATGCCTTCTATGCGCCGATCCTCTCCGACTGGCGGAACTTCGAAAGCTGGACCGAGGCAGGCTCCCCCGATGCGCTGACCCGGGCAAATAAAATTTACAAGGCCATCCTCGCGGAATATGAGCAACCGGCCCATGATCCCGCCCGGATCGAGGAATTGAACGAATTCGTCGATAAACGCATTGCAGAAGGCGGCGTAAAAACCGATTTCTGACGGCCATCACATTTTTCGCGCGCCAGCCGTCCTATATGTAAGGGAGAAATCCTTTATTTGCGGGACAAGATCATGCGTTTCTTTTCGGCTCCTTCCGCCGTCCGGCTGTTGACGGCAGTCTCAATTGGCGTTGCAACCCTTGCGCCCCTGCAGGTGCAGGCGGCCTGCGATGCCGAAATCCATCAGCAGATATCGACCCTCGATATTCCGGCGGAAAAAATCCGGAAAACGGAAATCGTCGGCGTCTATGACAGCAGCGGCGCAGGCGGCAGCAACCGGATCGACCGCTATGAAGGCTGGGTCAGCTTTACCGACTGCAAGGGCAATCTGGTTGTCGTGGTCGATAAATTCTGCCGCCCGAAACAGAATTACACGACCTATCAATGCAAGGTGAGTGGCGTCAAAGGTTATTAGGCGTCGTAATCGACCACCACATCATCGGTGAGCGGATGGGACTGGCAGGTAAGGACATAGCCTTCCGCCACCTCGTCATCCTCAAGCGCGTAGTTGAGGTCCATGCGGACTTCGCCCTTCAGAACCTTTGCCCGGCAGGTAGAGCAAACCCCGCCCTTACAGGCAAAGGGCACATCCAGTCCTTGAAAATAGGCGGCATCGAGGATGGATTGCCCCTCCTCCGCCACTTCGACCTTGCTGGTCCGACCGGCAAGGACGACTTCCACCTCGCGAAGCGGGCCCTTGGGTTCTTCTACCACTTTCGGCGTATTGCCTGCCTTGATCGCGGCATCGGTGATGAAAAGCTCGAAATGGATATGTTCTTTTTCGAAGCCTTCCTCGGTCAGGAAATCCCGGACCGCCATGATCATCTGCTCCGGGCCGCAAAGGAACACCTCATCCACCGTCTTGATATCGATCACGTCATCAAAAAGCTCCTGGCATTTCTGCGTGGTGATCCGGCCGTTCAGGAGGTCCGCCTCCTGCGGCTCCCGGCTCAGGATATGGAGAAGGTTGAAGCGTGCGGGATAGAGGTTCTTCAAATCCTCCAACTGCTCCAGGAACAGGATGCTGGAAACCCGGCGATTGCCATAGACAAGCGTCACGCGGGAGCCGGGCTCCGCCTTCAGGACGGAGCGGATGATGGAAATGATCGGCGTGATCCCGCTTCCTGCGGCGAAGGCGACATAATGCTTGCGATGATCGGGGTCGAGCGGTGTGAAGAAGCGCCCTTGCGGCTCCATCACCTCGATCATCTCGCCCGCCTTCAGATTCTCGTTGGCGTGGGTCGAAAATTTACCGCCGTCGATTTTCTTGATGGCAACGCGCAATTCCGTATCGCCAACGGCGCTGCAGATGGAGTAGGAGCGCCGGCATTCCTCCCCGTCCAGCATATGCCGAAGGGTGAGATGCTGTCCTTGCGTGAAGCGATAGGCCTCGCGAAGCTCCGCCGGAATTTCGAAGGAGATGGAAACCGCATCGCGGGTTTCCCGCTGCACATCCCTGATTTTTAAGGAATGGAAGATTGTCATGCTGATCCTATACGCATTTGAAATAGTCGAATGGCTCCAGACAGTCCCGGCAGCGATACTGCGCCTTGCAGGCGGTCGAGCCGAACTCGCTGATGAGCGTCGTGTCTTCGGAACCGCATTGCGGGCAGATCACTGCCCGCGATGCGATTCCCCCCTCTCCAGCCCGGCCCGCCGGGGGCGCAATTCCGAAATCGGCGAGCTTCTGACGCCCCTCCTCTGATATCCAGTCGCTTGTCCAGGCGGGAAAAACCTCCGTCACCACGTCGAAATCCCGGATGCCATGCAAGGTCAGAATGTCCGAGATATCCTTCTCGATCACCTCCATAGCAGGGCAGCCCGAATAGGTCGGCGTAATCACGACCTTAAGCCGTCCTTCCGCTTCCTCCAAACGGCGGATGATCCCCATATCCTCAACGGTAAGGACGGGGATTTCCGGATCCTTCACAAGGGAAAGGATCTCGGTCACTTCCTTTTCGTCGAAGGCGGTTACCATTTCGCATCCGGATAGGCGCGCTGCAGGAACTGCATTTCGGCGAGAAGATAGCCGAGATGCTCCGAATGGCGGCCTTCCCGGCTGCCGCGCACGGACCAGCTGTCTTCCGGACGATCAAGCGTTGCCTCACGCAGGACCTTTTCTATGGCCATGTCAAATTCGTCGCGAAGAGAGGCGACATCGTCGCCAATCCCGGCCGCCAGCATCGCGTCATCCACGGCGTCCATATCGAACATTTCGGGCAGGAAGCCCCAAAGCTCTTCAATCGCCTTTTGCATGCGGTCGTGGCTCTCCTTCGTCCCGTCGCCGAGGCGGATCACCCAGTCACTGCTGTGGCGGCGGTGATAGCTGATTTCCTTCAGGGATTTCGCGGCAATCCCGGCAAGACGTTCGTCTGTTGACCGGCTCAGTGCCTCATATTGCAGATACTGGAAATGATCGAAGAAGAACTGCCGTGCCATGGTTTTGGCAAAATCACCGTTTGGCTGTTCGACTAGCAGCAGATTGCGCCAGTCACTGGAATCGCGGTGATAGGCGAGCCGGTCTTCATCCCGGCCCTTACCCTCCACCTCGCCTGCGTAAGTCAGCAGCATGCGCGCCTGACCAATGAGGTCGAGCCCGATATTGGCGAGCGCGAGTTCCTCCTCCAGGATGGGGGCATGACCGGACCATTCGGCAAGCCGTTGCCCGAGGATCAGGCTGTTGTCGCCAAGGCGTATGAGATAGTCGAAGAGAGTTTGAGGATTGCTCATCCGGGCCTCACATATGGCCGACTTCATCGGGCAGGTTATAGAAGGTCGGATGACGATACATCTTGTCATCATTGGGATCGAAAAACTCGCCCTTGTCATCGGGAGAAGACGCGGTGATATCCGTCGATTTCACGACCCAGATGCTCACCCCTTCGCTCCGCCGGGTATAAACGTCGCGCGCAGAGGTGAGCGCCATTTCCGCATCCGACGCATGCAGGCTGCCGACATGGCGGTGGTCGAGGCCGTTTTTCGCCCGGATGAATACTTCAAAAAGCGGCAGTTCGTCTCTCACGTCCTTCATTCCCATCGTCCTTTCAGGCAGCTTTTTCCGCACGGGCGGCTTTCTTTTCCGCATAGGCAAGGGCCGCATCGCGCACCCATTTGCCGCCGTCATGCGCATCGACGCGGGCTTTCAGCCGTTCCCGGTTGCAAAGGCCGTTGCCGCTCACGACCGAGCGGAATTCATCCCAATCGATTTCGCCAAAGTCATAAGAGCCCCGCTCCTCATTCCAGACGAGATCGTCATCGGGAATGCGAAGGCCGATAAACTGGGTCTGCGGCACGGTCGCATCGACAAATTTCTGGCGCAGTTCATCATTTGACTGG
This sequence comes from Alphaproteobacteria bacterium, assembly GCA_006226265.1. GTDB lineage: Bacteria > Pseudomonadota > Alphaproteobacteria > Sneathiellales > Sneathiellaceae > Sneathiella. Next base: position 10,474 of record SBHH01000235.1, read on the forward strand.
CGCTTGATCTTCCATTTCATGGACTGGGCGGAATTGGCGGAATTGGCGTCATTCGGCCCGAACATCATTAGCGACGGCCACCACCAGCGGTTCAGCGCATCCTGCGCCATGGCCTTCTGTTCTTTCGTGCCTTGCGCCATGGTCATCATGATCTCGAAGCCCTGACGTTGATGAAAGCTCTCCTCCTTACAGATCTTGATCATCGCCCGCGCGTAAGGCCCGTAGGAGCAGCGGCAGAGTGCAATCTGATTGGTAATCGCCGCCCCGTCGACCAGCCAGCCGATCGCGCCGACATCGGCCCAGGTCAGGGTCGGGTAATTGAAAATGGAGGAATATTTCGCCTTGCCGCTATGGAGCTGTTCGAACATCTCGTCACGGGAAATGCCAAGGGTTTCGGTCGCGCTGTAAAGATAGAGGCCATGGCCGCCCTCGTCCTGGATCTTTGCCATCAGAACAGCTTTTCGTTTCAGGCTGGGCGCGCGGGTCAGCCAGTTCCCTTCCGGCAGCATCCCGACAATTTCCGAATGGGCATGCTGCGACATCTGGCGGATCAGGGAGCGGCGGTATTTCTCCGGCATCCAGTCCTTGGGCTCGAT
>SBHH01000052.1 GCA_006226265.1 Alphaproteobacteria bacterium
GCCCTTCATTTCCTACGGCGGATCGTCGATGTTTGCGCTTGCCATCCTGATGGGCATGCTGCTCGCGCTGTCGCGCCGCCGTGTTGGAACGGGGGAGCTTAAATGACAGGCATCTGCAAAAATGTGGTTCTGGCAAGTGGTGGCACGGGAGGACATATCTTCCCGGCCCGCGCGCTTGCGGAGGAACTGACATCGCGCGGCTTTTCCGTGACCCTGATGACCGACGGGCGCGGCACCCGCTATGAGGAACTCTTCCCGGGCGTCGATGTCATGATCGTGAAATCGGGATCACCCTCCATCGGCGGACCCATTGGCAAGGTGAGGGCGATTCTCTCCCTCGCCGCCGGCTTTTTTGAGGCGCGCGCGGCGCTCCGGAAATTGCAGCCTTTCGCCGTTGTCGGTTTTGGCGGTTATCCTTCCATGCCGCCCGCCGCCGCAGCCGCCAGCCTTAAAATCCCGCTCGTCCTGCATGAACAGAACGCGGTTCTGGGCCGCGTCAATCGGCTCCTGTCGCGCTACGCCCGCGCCATCGCGACCTCTTTTGCGCGGACCGAAAGCCGGAACGAGGCCGATCATGAAAAGATGGTCTTTACCGGGAATCCGGTGCGCCGCGCCATTCTCGCGCTCGCCAATAGCGGTTATGCAGCACCAAATTCAGATGCGCCGATCCGGCTTCTCATCCTGGGTGGCAGTCAGGGGGCAACGGTACTTTCCGACGTGGTGCCGGGCGCGCTTGTCGCGCTTCCTGAAGACTTACGCGCCCGCCTTGATGTAACGCAGCAATGCCGCCCCGAGGATATAGACCGGGTGACGGCGCTCTATCGGGAGGCCGGGATCAAGGCAATGATCTCCAGCTTTTTTGAGAATGTCGATGAACTGCTGAAAGGTTGCCATCTCGCCATCACCCGCTCTGGCGCCTCCACGCTGGCGGAGCTTACCGTCGTCGGGCGTCCCTCCCTTCTGGTGCCGTTCAAGCATGCGATGGATGACCATCAGAGGAAAAATGCAGAGAACGCCGTCGGGCGCGGAGCGGCACGGCTCATCCTGCAGGATGATTTCACCATCGAGAGCGCGAGTCAGGATCTGGCCCAGCTTTTAAGCCATCCGAACGTTCTTAAGAAAATGGCAGCCGCTGCCTCCGAAATCGGGGAGCTGAAAGCCGCCGAAAAACTGGCCGATCTCGTCGTGAGGTTCGCGCCTGCCAATAATGACACCAACAGCAACGGAAAGGCCGCTGCATGAGAAGCTTGCCGCTTGATATCGGGCTTGTACATTTCGTCGGGATCGGCGGGATCGGGATGAGTGGCATCGCCGAGGTCATGCATACGCTTGGCTATCAGGTACAGGGTTCCGATCTCTCGGCCAATGCGAATGTCGAGCGCCTGCGCGGGCTCGGTATCACGGTGCATGTGGGGCATGATGCGAAGAACCTGGGCGAGTCCCGCGTTGTCGTCATTTCCTCTGCCGTGAAAGCGGATAACCCGGAAGTGCGGGAAGCTCGCTCCCACTTGATCCCGGTGGTCCGGCGTGCGGAAATGCTGGCCGAACTGATGCGGCTTCGCTGGGCGATTGCGGTTGGCGGTACCCATGGCAAGACGACCACGACCTCTTTGCTTGCAAGCCTGCTGGATGCGGCGGGGCTGGAACCGACGGTTATCAACGGCGGTATCATCAACGCCTATGGCACCAATGCGCGGCTTGGCAATGGCGAATGGATGGTGGTTGAGGCGGACGAAAGCGATGGCAGTTTTGTGAAGCTGCCCGCCACCATTGCCGTCGTTACCAATATCGACCCGGAACATCTTGATTTCTACGGCGATTTCGATGGTGTGCGGGAGGCCTTCCAGATCTTCGTTGAAAACATTCCCTTCTATGGCTTCGCGGCTGTCTGCATCGACCATCCGGAAGTGCAGGCGCTGATTGGCCGGATTTCCGACCGGCGGTTTATTTCCTACGGCACTTCCCCGCAGGCTGATTACCGCGCCATCAATGTCCGGTTCGAGGATGGCCGCGCGCGCTTCGATGTCTCGGTCAGCGACCGGGTTGATGGTGATACCCGTCTTATGAAGGGGTTCGAGCTGCCGATGCCTGGCAATCACAATGTCCTCAATGCCATGGCCGGGATCGCGGTCGGCAAGGAAATGGGCTTCGATGAAGTGCATCTGAAAAAAGGCCTTCGGGATTTCGGCGGGGTGAAGCGGCGCTTCACCAAGACCGGCGAGGTGAACGGCGTTACCGTGATCGACGACTATGGCCATCACCCGGTGGAGATTGCCTCTGTCCTTTCCGCCGCACGCCTTGCCTATCGCGAAAAGATTATCGCGGTTGTGCAGCCACATCGCTATTCTCGCCTGCATGATCTGTTCGAGGAATTCTGCACCTGTTTCAACGATGCGGACATTGTCGTCGTTGCCGATATCTATGCGGCGGGAGAGGCTCCGGTTCCCGGTATCGATAAAGAGCACTTCGTCGATGCTTTACGCGAACGCGGACATCGTCATGTCCTTTCGCTGGACGGGCCGGAGGCACTGGCTTCCCTTGTGAAGGAGCATGCGGCTCCCGGTGATGTGGTTGTCTGTCTCGGGGCTGGTTCGATCTCGACCTGGGCGAATGCCCTGCCGGGAGAGCTTGAAGCTCTTAGCGTGAAGGAAAAGGAGGGATGAATAACATGGTTGCCCTTCAGAAAAGCCTGATGCAACGGATGCCGGAAGTGCGCGGTCGCGTGCGGGAGAACGTTCGCCTTGATAAAATCACCTGGTTCCAGGTCGGCGGCCCCGCCGATATCCTGTTCAAGCCCGAGGATGAGGACGATCTCGCCCTGTTCCTGAGCGGCCTGCCTTATGACATTCCGGTTTTTGCGATCGGGGTTGGGTCCAACCTTCTGGTGCGGGATGCCGGTATCCGGGGCGTTGTCCTTCGCCTTGGACGGCATTTCGCAAAAATGTCGGTCGAGAACGACTGCATCACGGTGGGCGCGGGATCGCTTGATGGCAATGTCGCGCGTTTCGCGGCGGATGCGGGACTTGAAGGTGCGGAATTCCTGAGCGGTATTCCGGGCAGCATCGGCGGCGCGCTTCGCATGAATGCCGGGGCATATGGCGCCGATATCTCTGATATTTTCCTCTCCGCCGTTGCTTATGACCGGATGGGAGAGCGACATGAACTCACTTTGAAAGACATGGGCTTTGCCTATCGCCACAGCGATATTCCGAAAGACTGGATTTTCACCCAGGCCACCTTCCGGCTTCATCCCGGCGATACCCAGGAAATCCTGGGCCGCATGGCGGATATCTCCCGCAACCGGGAGGAAAGCCAGCCTGTCCGCAGCCGGACCGGCGGCTCGACCTTTGCCAATCCGCCCGGTGAAAAGGCCTGGGAACTGATCGACCGGGTTGGCGGGCGCGGTCTTACCATCGGCGATGCGATGGTTTCTGACAAACACTGCAATTTCCTCATCAACAAGGGGTCGGCCACGGCGGCCGACCTTGAAGCGGTCGGCGAAGAGGTTCGCCGCCGGGTATTCGAGCAATATGACACTCTGCTCCGTTGGGAAATCGTGCGTTATGGCGAAATCGCAAAAGGAAAAGAGGGGAGCCGGACATGAAGCATGTTGCCGTATTGATGGGGGGCTGGTCCGCCGAGCGCGAAGTCTCGATGGACAGCGGCCTTGCCTGCAGCGAGGCGTTGAAGGCCTGCGGCTATGAGGTAAGCCCCGTCGATGTCGGCCGTGATATAGCCGAGACTCTGGCCCGCATCCGTCCCGATGTCTGCTTCAACGCGCTGCATGGCCGTTATGGCGAGGACGGATTTATTCAGGGGCTTCTGGAAGTCATGGGCATTCCCTATACCCATTCGGGTGTTCTTGCCTCCGCCCTTGCGATGGACAAGCCGGTCGCCAAGACATTGTTCGAGGCGGCGGGGATGCGCTGCGCGGATGGCAAAATCTTCACCCGGCAGGAAATCCAGAACGGCGCCGATTTTCCGAAGCCTTTCGTGATCAAGCCGCTCAATGAAGGTTCCAGCGTTGGCGTCACCATCGTGCTGGAGAATGACAATATCAGCCTTGGCGATATCCCCTGGGTCTTTGGCGAAAAAGTCCTGATTGAAAGCTATATTCCGGGGCGGGAAATTCAGGTGGCCGTCATGGGCGATACGGCGCTCGGCGCCGTGGAAATCCGCCCGCTTGGCCGTTTTTATGATTACGAGGCGAAATATACCTCCGGCAAGGCGGATCATCTGATGCCCGCGCCTTTGTCGTCTGAGGATTACGCGGAGGCGCTTCGGCTTGCGAAGCTCGCTCATGACACGCTCGGATGTCGGGGGGTGAGCCGGAGCGATTTCCGCTTCGATGACACTGGCGAGGGCGCTGGGAAATTCTACATTCTTGAAACCAATACCCAGCCCGGCATGACCGAGTTGAGCCTGGTTCCGGAGATCGCCGGGCATTCGGGAATGTCATTTGAAGATCTGGTACGTTGGATTGTGGAGGATGCGTCATGCGACCGCTGACTGTCGACAGGGAAGACCGGGTGAACGGTCCGGCGCGTCGCCGGAAAACGCCGTCGAAGTCGGGCGGGCTTTTCAAAGGCTTGTTTTCGGGACCTAAGAAGAAGTCGAAAAGTAAGGCACCTTCAAAAAGCGAGCCGCGCTTCGCCGCGATTTCGGCATCGGCCTTTAATGCGATCGGCAATATCTCGCTTCGTCTTGGCGACCGGATCGGCGGAACCGGAAAACCTAAGAAATCGGCAACGCGGAATACGAAATCCACCGCCCGTCGCCGGCCCGCACCCAGCTGGCGGAAACCTGCAATCATCTGCCTGTCGGTTCTGGCGATCGCCGCAGTTGTTGCAGGTGTCAGCAATTTTGTCGCTCGCACGCATCTTGTTCAGGCCAGTTCCGACTGGATCGATGCACAGCAGCAGGCACTCGCAAGCGCGCTCGGCCTGACGGTTCAGGAAATCAGCGTTGTCGGACGCAACCGGACGGCGGCGAAGGATATCCTCCGCGCGCTCGATGTGAAGCGGGGCGAGAGCCTCTTGAATGTTGATCCGGAAGCGGCGCGCGAGCGGCTTGAAACCCTCGGCTGGATCGAGCAGGCCTCGGTCATGCGGCGCTTTCCGGATGAACTTTATATCGAAATTACCGAACGGCGGCCTTTCGCCCGCTGGCAGCTGGATGGCCGGACCGGCGTGATCGACCGGAGCGGCGCCGTCGTCAGCGAAACCGAAGAGGCCGAGTTTAGTTATCTGCCGAAAGTGGTGGGGCCGGGGGCCAACGTCCATGCGGCAGAACTCTTCGACATGCTGTCGCAGACGCCGGAATTATTTACCCGACTACAGAACGCGGTGCGGGTTCGTGACCGGCGCTGGAATCTGGAATTCGTGAACAAGGTTACGGTGTTGCTGCCGGAAAAGGGCACCCTGCGGGCCTGGAAGGAACTTAACCGGGTTCAGCAGAAACGGGACATTCTGGACAAGGGTATTGTCGCGATCGATTTGCGGGCGAGCGACCGGATGTATGTACGCCTTACCCCTGAAACGGCAAAGTTGCGTCGGACAGAAGGAAATGAAACGTGAGGCATGAGAATTTTGAGTAATCTGATTTGTTAACAGGATAGTAAGACAGGAATGGCAGCAGGACGGAATGGCCCCTTGGCGGCGCTCGATGTCGGATCGACAAAGGTTTGTTGCTTTGTCGCCGAGGAAGAGGCGGGGCGTCTCAGGGTGACGGGGATCGGGCACCAGGTTTCGCGCGGGCTACGCGCAGGCGGTATCACGAATATGGAGATGGCGGAGGAAGCGATCCGTTCCGCCGTCGATGCGGCGGAGCGCATGGCGGGCGAGACGGTGCGCGAGGTGATCCTCGGTGTCTCTGCAGGCAAGCCGTCCTCCCAGACGGTCGAAATGGAAATGTCGATCGGCGGTCAGGAGATTGCCGAAAAGGATTTGCAGCGAACCCTGAAGGAGGCGCAGTCGAGTTATCAGCCGGAAGGACGCACCGTGATCCACGCGCTGCCCGTCGGCTATACGGTAGATGGCAACCGCGGCATCCGCGATCCGCGCGGGATGTATGGCGAAAGCCTCGGAATCAGCATGCATATGGTCTCGCTTCAGAACAGCCATATGAGAAACCTGATAAATTGTGTCGAGCGGTGTCATCTCGGCGTCCGGGCAATTGCCTCGGCTCCTTATGCTTCCGGCCTCGCGGCGCTGGTCGAGGACGAGATGGATCTTGGTGTAACCGTCATCGATATGGGGGGCGGCTCGACCTCCTTCGCGGTCTTTTACGACGGAGAGATGGTCTACAACGAAGTGGTGCCCGTCGGCGGTGGTCATGTCAGCAATGATATTGCGCGCGGGCTTTCGACCACTCTCGTCAATGCGGAGCGGATGAAAACCTTGTATGGCAATGCGCTGGCGAGTGCCGCCGACGAGAAGGAAATCATCGACGTGCCGTTGATCGGCGAGAGCGATCAGGAAGTCGCAAATCATGTGCCGCGATCCATGCTGGTCGGGATCATCAAGCCCCGGATTGAGGAAATCCTGGAGCTGGTGAACGATAGGCTCCTTGCCTCCGGCTTTAACAAGGTGGCAGGCCGCCGGGCAGTCCTTTGTGGCGGCGCAGCGCAGCTCTCCGGAGTTCAGGAACTGGCGGCGCGGATTTTGGACAAGCAGGTCCGGATGGGTAAACCTATCCGTGTCAAGGGGCTAGCCGATGCGACGGATGGCCCGGCCTTCACGACGGCGGCGGGACTTCTATCCTTTGCCGTCCGCGAGCGATTTGACGACGGGATCAAGATGCCGGTCGCCGAAAAGCAGCCGAAGAACCGCCTGTTAAAGGTCGGAAACTGGTTCAAAGAGAATTTTTAAGCAAAAAAACGCAGAAAAATTCGTCTAGATGTAAGAAGTAGGGTTTCATTAACCACAATATTTGGTATTAATTAAGTGTTAGTCAGCGTAACCGAGGAGGACAGTGCCGTGAGTATCAATTTATCAGTACCGGACCAAACGGAATTAAAGCCGAAAATCCTTGTTTTGGGTGTTGGAGGCGCTGGCGGCAACGCGGTGAACAACATGATTAACGCCGAGTTGCAAGGTGTTGAATTTGTTGTGGCAAACACCGATGCCCAGGCACTCAAACAGAGTCTTGCGGAGCGTCGTATTCAACTTGGAGCTGAGCTGACGGAAGGCCTGGGTGCGGGATCGAAGCCGCATATCGGCGCTGGCGCCGCGGAAGAGGCGCTTGAAGAAATCACCGGTCACCTGAAAGGTGTCCATATGTGCTTCATCACCGCCGGTATGGGCGGTGGCACGGGAACGGGCGCGGCACCGGTTGTCGCCCGCGCGGCCCGCGAACAGGGCATCCTGACCGTCGGCGTCGTGACGAAGCCCTTCCAGTTCGAAGGTAATCACCGCATGCGGATCGCCGAGGCGGGGATCGAGGAATTGCAGCGATATGTCGATACGCTGATCATCATCCCGAACCAGAACCTGTTCCGGATCGCCAATGAAAAGACTACCTTTGCCGACGCCTTCAACATGGCGGACGAAGTGCTGCATTCCGGCGTTCGCGGCGTCACCGACCTGATGGTCATGCCGGGCCTGATCAATCTCGACTTTGCCGACGTCAACACGGTGATGAACGAGATGGGCAAGGCGATGATGGGCACAGGCGAGGCGAGCGGTGAAAACCGCGCGATCGAAGCCGCCGAGGCTGCGATCTCCAACCCGTTGCTCGACGACGTCTCCATGAAGGGCGCCCGCGGTGTACTTATCAATATCACCGGCGGCATGGACCTCACCCTGTATGAACTGGATGAGGCCGCCAACCGAATTCGGAGTGAAGTGGACCCGGAAGCGAACATTATTGTCGGTTCCACCTTCGATACGGAAATGGAAGGCCGGATGCGGGTTTCCGTCGTTGCCACGGGCATCGATGCCCACGAAGCCCAGCGGGAAAATTCGCCGAACGTTACCTCCCTGCTGCAAGTCAAGAATGCGGGCGGACCCTCCCGTCCGATGGCTTCTGCTGCCTCCACCTCCAGTGGTAGCGATGCTTCCGCGCCTCTGATGCCGGCGGCGGCCATGTCGACCTCTGGTTTCGGCGCAAGCGTTCCGGGCAGCAATGTTTCCGGCCAGCCGGTTGCGCAAGGATCGAATGAAAGCGCTGCGGAGGCCTCCCTCGAATATGGGATGACCTCTGGCGATGCCGCATCAAGCGGTAACCTCGCCCTTGATACCGAACCCGAACGCGATCTTCTCTCCGATATCGATATCGAGATGGAAGAGAGCGATCTGGAGCCGGAAGCTCTGGAAGGCAAGGATGCCCCGTTCAAGGCTCCGCCGGTTGTCAAAGTCGAAAAGCGCGCGGAAAACCTCGTCAATCCGGATGCGCATCGCGCAATGTCCGGGGATGCTGACGACAAGGGCCGCAAGAAGGGACCGAGCCTCTTTGAACGGATGACTGGCGTGGGCCGTTCTTTCCGTAAAGAAGAACCCCGCGAAACCGCGCAGGCCGAACGGCGGGAACCGACCAGCCGCCGTGCTGAACCTCAGACTCAAGCACCTGCGCCAACACCGCAGCCGACGGCGCCGCAGATGACCGTGCGGACAGAAGCTGCGCCGTCGGTCAAGATCAGCCAGAAGAAGGAAGATGAGGATCTTCTGGATATTCCGGCTTTCCTGCGTCGGCAGGCTAACTGATCATCTTCAAATAACGAAGAGCCGGGAAACCGGCCTTTCGGGCATAAAAAAATCCCTCCCCACGGCTTGGGGAGGGATTTTTTCATCTGTATTTTAATCCAAAATCCGGAAGCGTTCGAGACGCAGCCCGCAAGGGCTCAGGAAAGCTGCCGGACTGGCAGTTGGGAGTGTTCAGGGACAGTTGCAGCCATGACAGGGTTTCGGCGCCTCATGGCTTGCCTGCAGGGCCTCGAAGGAGCGCCGCAGGAAAAGCAAAAGCAGGGGAAGTATACCGTATCTGTATCTGACCATTGTTCTAATCCCTTGATAGAGAACCTCTCTAATGACCTGACAATAGGCTCTTTTTCCGGTTTACCCAAGGGAAAGCGGTGTGCGCCCCGTCACAGGTGAGACCATAATCAGTCCTGTCCTGTGACCTTCGTCACGGCGTTACGGCCATTTAACCTCCGGCGGCAGGGACATGAGGATCGCTTCGGTATTGCCGCCGGTCTTGAGGCCGAACGTCGTGCCGCGGTCATATAGCAGATTGAATTCCACATAGCGCCCGCGGCGGATCAACTGATGCTCCCGCTGCTCTTCCGTCCAGGGCTTGTTCATGTGGCGGCGGACGATCTCGGGATAGATATCGCGAAAGGCTTTACCGACATCCTGCGTGAAGGCGAAGTCTTTTTCCCATTCGGTTTCCAGCCGGTCATAGAAGATGCCGCCGACACCGCGCGCTTCCTCCCGATGCGGAAGGTAGAAATAGTCATCGCACCATTTCTTGAAGCGGGGATAGTAGTCCACATCATGCGTATCGCAGGCGGATTTAAGCGCCGCATGAAAATCGCGGGTATCCGAATCATTCGCATACATGGGCGTGAGATCGGCCCCGCCGCCAAACCAGGATTTGCCGGTCACGATATGGCGCGTATTCATATGAACGGCGGGGACGAGCGGGGAGTGCATATGCGCGACGAGCGAAATCCCGCTTGCCCAGAAACCGCCATCCTTTTCGGTGCCCGGAATGCTGCCCCGGAATTCCTCGGAAAACTGGCCATGAACCGTCGAGATATTGACCCCGACCTTCTCGAAAACCCGGCCTTTCATGACTGACATCTCGCCATTGCCGCCGCCCGGACGATCCCAGTTCTTCATCTCGAACCGGCCCGGCGGAAGATCACTGAAAGTGCCGGACAGCTCATCTTCGAGGGCCTCGAAGGCATCGCGGATCTGATCCCGGAGCAGGCGGAACCAGTTGCTTGCCCGTTGTTTTTGCGAATCAGTTTTACTGTCAGTCATTTAAGGCTGTCTCGGTAGGTTGAAGGGCGGGGAAAGTGCCGGTCTGGCGCAAGGCTTCGCCAAGCACCATCGCAGCGGCCATCGCCACGTTGATGGATCGCATTCCGGTGGCCATGGGGATGAGAAGGCGGTGATCGGCGGCCTGATGCACGTCATCGGGCACGCCCGCGCTTTCCCGGCCCATCAGAAGAATATCCGATTCCCGGAATGAAAAACCGGTGTAGGGGGTAGCCGCCTTCGTTGTCATAAGAACGAGACGCCCTTTGGAGCGATTTTTTACAAACTTTTCGAAGGACATATAGCGTATCACATCGGCATGGGCAGCATAATCCATGACGGCGCGCTTCAGGTCTTGACCGCCGAAGGGGAAGCCGCAAGGCTCTATAATATCAACGGAAATTTCCATGCAGGCCGCCAGACGCAGCATGGTTCCCACATTTTGGGCGATATCCGGCTGGTAAAGTGCAAGTCTCATGTTGCCGTTGTAATGTCAGTGTTGTAACAAATACAGAAGAATCCGCGTTTAATTGTCGCATATGGCACGTTCGCACTGGACATGCGGCCATTATGATGACAAAAAGCGGTCGCGATGTAATTTTTTAGAAGGTTTGGGGAAAGTAAATGACGACAACGACCCCTGTAGAAGAAAACGGCGTCAAGCGCCGGGATTTTCTATATGTTGCTGCCGGTGGCCTTGGCGCCGTCGGGGTAGCGTCGGCCATCTGGCCGTTTATCTCACAAATGAATCCCTCCGCGGACGTGCTTGCATTGTCCACGACAGAGGTTGATATCAGCGGGATCGAGGTAGGTTCGGAAATCACGGTCGTATGGCAGGGGAAGCCGGTCTTCGTCCGGCACCGTACGAAGAAAGATATCGAAGAAGCGGAAAATACGAATGTTGCCGATCTTCGTGATCCGCAGACCGACGCCGACCGCGTGCAGAAGCCGGAATGGCTGGTGATGGTCGGTATTTGTACCCATCTTGGCTGCGTCCCGATCGAAGTAAAGGGCGGGGAAGGCGGCTGGCATTGTCCATGCCACGGTTCGATCTATGATACGTCCGGACGTA
>SBHH01000089.1 GCA_006226265.1 Alphaproteobacteria bacterium
GTATGGGAGCCGATCAGCTTGGCAATCACCTTGCCGTGCCCGACGAGGAAGGCGGCTGCGCCATCGCCCGTGGTGAATTCAAGCGGGCTTGCCGCTTTGGTCTCGCGTTTCTCTGCTGTCGTATAGAGGATCGGATCGCCGCCCGCTTGCGCAACCTGCAGGGCAACCGCAAGGCCCGCGCTGCCCGCGCGCTGAGAGGAGCTGAAATCGAGGGTCTGAAGACCGGATTTCAGATTGAGCGCATCGGCGACAATGCCAGCATTCTGCCGGTCGAGAAACGGGAAGGTGGTGGAGGCCATGTAAACAGCCGACAGGGCATTCCGGTCATAATCGCCAAGGCAGTCGCGTGCCGCCTCGACCGCCATGGTCACGCTGTCCTCATCCCAGTTCGCCATCGACCGTTCGCCCTTGGCGAGGCCGCCGAGGCCGGGGTTGAACCAGCTATGTGCCCTGGCAATTTCACTTCGCTGCAATCGGCTTTGGGGGATATATCCGCCATAGGCCAATATTCCTACGTCCATTTTTTAAGGCTCCTTTTTATTTGTTTTTAGTGCCGTTCCCGTTTCCGGAGACGATCAGTTTAGGCTGTTATAAGGCGCAAGGCCAGAATTTTCAGACTTTCGGCGACAACTGTTGGGGCGGGGCTTTTCTTGTTCTTGTTTTTCGCCCTAAACTTTATTACGGCAGCATCGACCTTTGATCGCCAATCGCGCGGCCAATCCACCACTCAACGTCTTTTTAAATCAAGTTACGCATTGAAACATTCATTCATGAATGATAGTGTATTTTGGAAGACAAATGCAATCCGTTTTTCGTCCGTCCGGAATTAGGGGGAGGGAAGCGGAAATCCCGGCCGGGCAGGAAAAGGGAAAAGCCAATTCCGCGCGAATTTGACTTTTTTCCTAAACCACCGCTTCTGGCCATGGTATCGTATAAGAAAAACAAGAATGTGCGGAGATCACCAAATGACAGCCTTTGCCTCAAAAATCGTCTCTTCATCCGACGCTTTCGCGACCAACCGGGCGGAAATGCTGGCGCTGGTAGGTGAGCTTCACACGTTAAAGGACCGCGCCCGTGCCCTGTCGGAGCGCCGCCGCCCGAGGTTCGAGGAACGCGGACAACTGACACCGCGTGAGCGGCTGATCCGCCTTCTCGATCCCGGCATGCCCTTTCTGGAGCTTTACGGCCTTGCCAATTTCTGCGTCGATACGACGGACCGGGAGAAGAGCATTCCGGGCGCAAGTCTGCTGGCGGGAATCGGCTTTATCAAGGGCGTCCGCTGCATGATCTGCGCGAGCGATAGCGGCATCAATGCGGGGGCAATGACCCAGCGGACCGGCGAGAAAATGCGCTTTTGCCAAGACATGGCGCTTGATAAGAAGCTTCCTTTCGTTCATCTCGTGGAAAGCGCGGGCGCCAATCTGCTGCAATATCAGGTGGAATCCTGGGCGCGGGGCGGCGGCGGGTTTCAGCGGCTTGCGAAATTGAGCGCGGCGGGTATTCCGACCCTTGTGGTGCTGCATGGTCCTTCGACTGCAGGCGGCGCCTATTTCCCCGGTATGAGCGATTATGTCATCGGCATCAAGGGGCGGGGGCGGGCCTCCCTCGGCGGGGCGGCGCTCGTCCGCGCGGCGACCGGCGAGATATCAGATGAGGAGGAATTGGCAGGCTCCGAGATGCATGCGACGAAAACCGGCCTTGTCGAATATCTCGCCGAGGACGACGCACATGGCCTTTTGGTCGCACGGGAGGTCATCGGCCGCCTTGACTGGAACAAGAATTGCCCACGCCCGCATTTAAAGGTTTTCAAGGAACCGCTTTATGATCCCGAGGAAATCGCGGGCGTCGTGCCGGTCGATTATCGCCGCCCCTACGATGTGCGCGAAGTGGTTGCGCGTCTCGTTGACGGATCGGAATTTGAAGATTTCAAACCGGGCTACGGCTCCACCCTCGTCTGCCTACAGGCGAGCATTTATGGCCATGCCGTCGGGATTGTTGGCAATAACGGGCCGATCGATCCGGATGGCGCGGCGAAGGGCGGACAGTTCTTCCAGCTCTGCGATCAGGCGGATATCCCGCTTGTCTTCCTCAACAACATCACCGGCTATATGGTCGGCAAGGAATATGAACAGAAGGGCATGATCAAGCATGGATCGAAGATGATTCAGGCCGTCTCCAACGTGCGGGTGCCGAAACTGACCCTTTATATCGGCGCGAGCTTCGGTGCGGGTAACTATGGCATGGGTGGTTATGCCTATGAGCCGGATTTCCTCTTTGCCTGGCCGAATGCGAAAACCGGCGTGATGGGCGGGGAGCAGGCTGCCCTGACCATGGATCAGGTGGCGCGAAGCGGCGCGGAACGAAAGGGCCAGCCGGTCGATGAAGAAGCGCTCGCCAAGCAGAAGGAACGCCTGATCAATCACTTCGACAGCCAGGCCGATGCCTTCTATACCTCCGGCCGTCTGCTCGATCACGGGGTGATTGATCCCCGCGACAGCCGGAAAGTTCTGGGCTTTGCGCTGCAGACCTGCTGGGAGGCGCGCAACAGGAAGCTGCAGCCGAACAGCTTCGGTGTTGGCCGTCTGTAAGAAATCCGATGAATAATAACGATAAAAATGCAGGATTCCCGTCATGAGAAAATTCAACAGCATACTGGTCGCTAACCGGGGCGAGATCGCGGTCCGGGTCATGCGGACGGCGAAAAGCCTTGGATACCGGACGGTTGCCGTCTATTCGGAGGCCGATGCCGGTGCGCCGCATGTCGCCATGGCGGATGAGGCGGTTTTGATCGGCCCAGCGCCGGTCGGGCAATCCTATCTTGATATGACGCGGATATTGAAGGCAGCCGAGGAAACGGGGGCCGAGGCCATCCATCCGGGATATGGTTTCCTCTCGGAAAACGCGGAATTTGCCCGTGCTTGCGAGAAAGCGGGCCTCGTCTTTATCGGTCCGACCAGCGAGGCGATTGACCTCATGGGCAACAAGGCGGCGGCCAAACGCCGCATGATCGAGGCGGGCGTCCCTTGCGTTCCAGGCTATGAGGACAAGGACCAGTCCGATGAGGCTTTTATCTCGGCGTCGGAAAAAATCGGCTTTCCGATCATGGTGAAGGCCGCGGCGGGCGGCGGCGGGCGCGGCATGCGCCTTGTCCATGCGGCGAAGGATTTGCCTGCGGCGCTTTCCTCTGCAAAGTCAGAGGCGCTGAATGCCTTTGGCTCGGATGAGTTGATCCTCGAAAAGGCGATTATCGAGCCTCGCCATGTCGAGCTGCAGGTTTTTGCGGACAGCCATGGCAATGTCATTCATCTGGGCGAGCGGGACTGTTCCGTCCAGCGGCGGCATCAGAAGGTGGTGGAAGAGGCCCCCTGTCCCGTGATGACGGAAGAGCTTCGGGGAAAAATGGGTGCGGCGGCGATCGAGGCCGCGCGCAGTATCGGCTATCGCGGGGCGGGCACGGTCGAATTCCTGCTCGACGCCGCGGGTAACTTCTATTTCCTTGAAATGAATACCCGCCTACAGGTGGAGCATCCGGTGACGGAATTGGTGACGGGGCTTGATCTCGTCGCACTCCAGCTAAAGATTGCCAATGACGATCCGCTTGGGATGACGCAGGAAGATGTGCGCCTTTCGGGCCATGCCATCGAAGTCCGGCTTTATGCGGAAGACCCGGCGCAGGATTTCCTTCCCTGTACGGGGCGGATCACCAACTGGATCCCGGCGGAAGGAGACGATGTGCGCTTCGATGCCGGTATTGTCGAAGGGCAGGAAATCTCCCCCTTCTATGATCCGATGATTGCGAAAGTCATTGCCTATGGTGAAAGCCGGGAGGTGGCGCGCCACCGTCTGATCGAAGCCTTGAAGAGAACGGTGCTCTTCGGTCTCACCACCAACCGGGGCTTTTTGATTGATATTCTGGCCAAGGAGAAATTTGCCGATGGCGGTGCAACGACCGCCTTTATCGGGGAAGAGTTTACGGAGGGCGACCTTGCGGACGCTGTTCCCGATGCGCCCTCGATGGCCATGGCCGCCGTCCTTCAGTACCGGATCGAGCGGGACCGGACCCTTGCCAATACCGTGTTTGTGACCGAAGGGCTGCTTGACTGGTCGAATGGCGGGGCGCTCATCACCCATTACGCCTATCAGGCGGGGGATGAAAAAGTGGATGTCGCCGTCTCCCCCCAGCGGGACGGCAGCTATCTTGTGGCGGCCGGGGAGGCGGAACTCTCCGTCGAGGTGCTCTCGCAAGGCGCGTCAACGGCGCTGATACGTGTCGATGGCCGTCGCCATCATGTCCAGTTCGCGGCGCCGTCCGACAGCCTTCTTGAATTTGCGGAAAGCGGTAAGGCACTCCGTTTCACCAATCTGATTGCGCTTGCGGCCTCCGCCGAAGCGGGACCGGCGGGTGGCCGCATTACCGCGCCGATGCATGGCACGATCATCGAGGTTTTTGTCTCCGAAGGCGATCAGGTGGAGCCGGGCACGCGCCTTGCGGTGCTGGAAGCCATGAAAATGCAGCATGATATCATCGCCGAAGTGCCAGGCGTGGTTCAGCTTGTCGCGGCGGTCAAGGCCGCGCAGGTCGCCGTAGATGCGCTGCTTTTCGAAATCGAGACGGCCGCAGAATAAAACGGGATTGGGGAAGGGATGTCATGTTGAAGGAAGCCTATGATTTCCGGGATGAGAGCGAAGCGCTTTACAACCTCGTGAAACCGCTCAATGCGGCGGATTATGATCGCAAGACCCTGTTCAACGACTGGACGATCAATGACGTGCTGCAGCATTTACATTTCTTCAACTATGCTGCCGATCTCACTCTGGTGGATGAGCCGGAATTTGTCCGTGTTTATGAGAAGCTTGTAAAGCTCCGCGAGAAATCCTCCTTCACCGAGGCGACGGATGTCCTGCTCGACGGGCTGAAAGGCCCCGAACTTCTTCAAACCTGGCATGATTATTATCATGAAATGGCGAACCGCTTTTATGAGGCCGATCCGAAGAAGCGCCTGAAATGGGCAGGCCCCAGCATGAGTGCGCGGTCCAGCATCTCCGCCCGGCTAATGGAAACCTGGGCCCATGCGCAGGAAATCTATGATCTTCTGGGCGTTCATCGCGAAAATCATGATCGTATCCGCAGCATCGCCATCATGGGCATGAATACCTTCGGATGGACTTTCCAGAATCGGGGGGAGGAAATTCCTTCGCCCGTCCCGCATGTGCGTCTCACCGCACCCTCCGGCGAAATCTGGGAATGGAATGTGGAGAACGAAACCGACCGGATCGAAGGCGCGGCGGAAGGCTTCTGCCAGGTCGTGACCCAGACCCGGAATGTAAAGGATACGGATTTGAAAGTCTCCGGTCCGATCGCCACCCGCTGGATGGAGGTCGCGCAATGCTTTGCGGGACCTGCCCGCCTGCCGCCCGCCCCCGGAACCCGCCACGCCTGAGAGGGAGAGAGCATGTCCGCGCTTCAAAAGTATCCGCATCTTTTCGCGCCCCTTGATCTTGGCTTCACGACGATCAAGAATCGGGTCCTGATGGGCTCCATGCATACGGGGCTGGAGGAGACGGAAAACGGATTTTCCCGCATGGCGGCCTATTTCGCCGAACGGGCGCGGGGCGGCGTCGGGATGATCATCACCGGTGGCATCTCGCCCAATATGGAAGGCGGGCGCGGTGCGAAGCTCTCAAACAGCGACGAGGTGGCGGAGCACCGCCTGATCACCGAGGCCGTTCATGCCGCTGATCCGGATGTCAAAATTTGCATGCAGATCCTGCATATGGGGCCGTTGGCCGGGCATGAGAATTCCGTCGCGCCCTCCGCTGTTCGCTCCCGCATTGCCCGTCATACGCCCCATGCCCTGACGGAGGAGGGGATCGAGAAGCAGATTGCCGATATCGTCAATTGCGCCATATGCGCGAAAGAGGCGGGCTATGACGGGGTGGAGGTGATCGGTTCTGCGGGCTATCTCGTCAGCACCTTTCTGGTTGAGAAAACCAACCGGCGCACCGACCGCTGGGGTGGCTCGTTCGAGAACCGGATGCGCTTTCCCGTCGAGATCATGCGCCGTATCCGCGAAGCGGTCGGGCCCAACTTCATCCTTATTTTCCGCATTGCCGCCATGGATATGCTGGAAGGAGGGATGTCGCGCGAGGAAATCCTGACCCTCGCCAGGGAAATCGAGAAAACTGGCGTTTCGATCATCAGCACCCATTTCACTTGGCATGAGGCGGCGGTGCCGACCATCGCGACCATGGTGCCGCGCGCGGCCTTCACTGGCGTCACGGGACGCCTTCGGAAGGAACTCAAGGTTCCCATGATCACCAGCAACCGCATCAATATGCCGGATGTGGCCGAAGAGGTGCTCACGAAGGGTCATGCGGACATCATTTCCATGGCGCGGCCGATGCTCGCCGATCCTGATCTCGTGCTAAAAACGCTGGAGGGACGGGAGGATGAGATCAATACCTGCATCGCCTGCAACCAGGCTTGCCTCGATCACACATTTACAGGAATGGAAGTAAGTTGCCTCGTCAATCCGCGCGCCTGTCACGAGACTTTCCTGAATTATGAACCGTCCGAAACCCGCAAGAAAATCGCGGTGGTCGGTGCGGGGCCTGCCGGGCTTGCCTATGCGGAGGTAGCGGCGGGGCGCGGTCACGATGTCACGCTTTATGAGGCTTCACCCGAAATCGGTGGGCAGTTCAATCTTGCGAAGCGCATCCCGGGTAAGGAGGAATTTTATGAAACCCTCCGTTACTTCGGGAAAATGATCGAGAAGCGCAACATCACGCTTCACCTCAATACGAGGGTGAGCGCCGATATGCTTCTGAAAGGGGAATATGACAAGGTCATTGTTGCGACCGGCATTTCTCCCCGCGTGCCGGAAATCGAGGGAATCACTCATCCGAAAGTCGCGGGCTATATCGATGTGATCACCGGCAAAAAGCCGGTCGGGCGGAAAGTCGCCATTATGGGCGCGGGCGGGATCGGCTTTGATGTCGCGGAAAAAATCACCCATGAAGGAACCTCCGCCTCCCTCGATATCGGGATATTTGCGAAAGAATGGGGCATCGATTTTGAGCATCACCCGAGAGGCGGCGTAACGGGCATCGAGCCGGAGGTCGCCTGGGCTGACCGGGAAGTAACGCTTTTGCAGCGAAAGACGACGCCGGTTGGGCGCGGCCTTGGCCGGACGACGGGCTGGACCCATCGCATCGCACTTGCCCGGCGCGGCGTGAGGATGGTCAATGGCGTCGAATATTTAAAAATCGACGATGACGGCCTGCATCTGATGGTGGGGGATGAGTATCAGGTGATGGATGTCGATACGGTGATCATCTGTGCAGGGCAAACCCCGCTCCGTGATCTTTATGATGATCTCATCGCGAAAGGACAGTCGGCGGAGCTCGTCGGCGGGGCGTTTGAGGCGATGGAGCTTGATGCCAAGCGGGCCATCAATCAGGCCTGCCATCTCGCCGCCGCGGTTTAAAATCCCTGCAATTCAGCGGCTTCCGCCCGGAGCCGCTCCGGCCCACCCAGCTGCGCGCGATTGAAACCGATCCGCTTGAACCAGAAATGCAGGCCCATCACATCGGTATAGCCCATGCCGCCATGCACTTCCGTTGCCGTGCGGGCGACAAAGCGCGCAACCTCATCAATATGCGATTTTGCGAGGCAAGCGGAAAGCGCTGCTTCCTCCTTCAGGTGATCAAAGGCATAGGCGGCGTACCAGACGAGGGACTGGCAAGGTTCCAACTCCGCCGCCATTTCCGCGCAGAGATGCTTGACGGCCTGGAATGACGCGATTGATCGGTCAAACTGCCTGCGTTCCTTCGCATATTCGACGGCCCGGCGCAGCATTTCCTCCGCTGCACCAAGGCTTTCCGCTGCGAGAGCGATCCGTCCTGCATTGAGAATATGCTCACATGTCCAATTATCCGCCGCCTCCAGAGGTTCGGCGTCTGCCGCATCGAGATGGATTTCGGAGAGTTTTCGTGTGCCGTCGATTGTTCTGGTTTCAACGATCTTGGCACCGGCAGCAGTCATGTCGAGAAGATAAAGCCTGCCGCGCGCATCGGCAATCAGGCAGGCGTTCGCCCCTCCCGCATCAAGGGTGAAGTTGGCTTTGCCGTACAGCTTTTCGCCCCGCGCCGTTATGCCACCGTTCCGGCGGGCCCCGGCAGCCTGTTCGGCGAGCGCAACACCGATGCGCATCCGGCCGCTTGCAAGGGCAGGAAGCCATCTTTCCCTCTGATCCGGGCTGCCGGCGAGCTGCAGCGCGAGCGGAGCCATTACCGCCGTGGCGATAAAGGGGACGGGTGCCGCGGTACGGCCGAGTTCCTCCGCCGCCACGGCCATTTCGAGAAGGCCAAGCTCGGCGCCGCCAAATTCCTCACCGATCAGAAGGGAGGGGAGGCCGAGACTCGTGAGTTCCTGCCAGAGGGCATGATCAAGGGGCACGCAGCCTGTTGCAACGGCGCGGATACTGTCGAGAGTGACATTGCGCTCCAGCGTCTTGCGGAAGCTGTCCTCAATCATTCTCTGTTCTTCAGAAAGTCCGAAATACATGCGTTTATTCCTTCTCGGCCCGAGGCTCACGCGGCATGCCGAGACCACGCTCGGAAATGATGTTCTTCTGTATTTGCGCCGTCCCACCGCCAATGATGAGGCCGAGATCATACATGTAAAGCTGCTGCCAGAAATCATCGCGCGCGGCATCGGGAATGCCTTCGTAAAGGATACCGGCCTCCCCCATGATATCGATGGCGAGCGCATCGAGCTGGTGATTTAACTCGCAGCCGATCAGTTTGCAGATCATATCGCCAAGCCCGGACCCGAGGCCGTCTCCGGCCCGGGTCATCAGCCGCATTTCATGAAGCCGCATGGACTGAACCCGTGCCTGCAAGCGGATGAAACGGTCGCGGAAGACGGGGCTCTTCGAGACGGGTTCGCCGTCCACCCGTTCCTCTTTCAGGAGGCGGGCGATCTTGTTCAGCCGGTCCTGCGACTGGGTGGCATTGGAGAGCATGCCGCGTTCATGCTTCAACGTGCTGTTGGCGACCTTCCATCCATTACCGCGCCCGCCAACGACGCAGGATTTCGGAACCCTGACATCGGTGAAGAAGACTTCGTTGAAGGAGGGATGGCCGGTCATGGTCTGAAGGGGACGGATTGCGATTCCCGGGGTATCCATCGGAAAGATCAAATAGCTGATTCCCTGATATTTCGACGCCTCCGGCTCCGTCCGGACAAGACAGAAGATCATCTTCGCGATATGAGCGGAGGAGGTCCATATTTTCGATCCATTGATGATGAAATTCTCCCCGTCCTCGTCGGCACGGGTCTGCAGGCTCGCAAGGTCGGACCCCGAATTAGGTTCTGAATAGCCCTGGCACCAGAATATGTCGCCACGGATGGTGGGGGCGATCCATTCCTGCTTTTGAGCTTCTGTCCCATGCTCCAGCAGGGTCGGCACCAGCATAGAAATTCCCTGATTGAGAAGGGTCTGCGGCAGGCCTGCGTTGAAAAATTCTTCGGCAATGATGCGGTTTTTGAGAATATCCTCCGATGCGCCGAAGCCGCCATATTCCTTCGGGATAGTGCGGCAGGCATAGCCTTGCTCGACCAGCAGGCGTTGCCAGTTCCGTACCGCTTCGGAATAGCGGCGCGGCTGCATTCGATAGGACTGCGTTGTATCCTCCGGCGCTTCATCCTTGTGACCGGCAATAAACTGCCGGACTTCTTCACGGAATGCCCGGTGTTCCGCGCGGTCGGTCAAATCCATGATGCAGCCTCCCTGCCTTTACTCAGTCCGGGGAAATACCCATAAGCTTGGTGATGACTTTCAGCATGATCTCGTCCGCGCCGCCGCCGATGGATGTGAGGCGGAAGTCGCGGAACTTGCGGGAGATGGAAGATTCCCACATATAGCCCTGGCCGCCCCAATATTGCAGGCAGCTGTCCATCACTTCGCGTTGCAAGCGTCCGACTTTAAGTTTCGCCATGGAGGCGAGCTTGGTCACATCCTCGCCGGAGACATAGCGCTCCACCGCATGATAGGTGAGGGCGCGAAGGGCCTCCACTTCCGTCTGCAGCTCGGCAAGCCGGTAATTGACGACCTGATTGTCGAGGATGGCCTTGCCGAAGGCTTTCCGCTCCCGGGTATAGTCAATTGTCTCGTTGATCGCCTCTTCCATGACGCGGGGGCCGCGCGCGGCGGCGAACAGGCGTTCCTCCTGAAACTGTTGCATCTGATAGATGAAGCCGCGCCCTTCCTCGCCGATGCGGTTGCGCTGCGGCACCCGGACGTCATCGAAGAAAAGCTGCGCGGTGTCGGAGGACATCATGCCGATCTTGCGAAGCTTGTGCTTGGTGATGCCGGGGCTGTCCATGGGCACGATGATGAGCGACTTGTTCTTATGCACGGGACCGTCGCCGGTATTACAAAGAAGGCAGACCCAGTCCGCCTGCAGCGCGTTGGTGATATACATCTTGGAGCCGTTGATAATGTAGTCATCGCCGTCTTTTCGCGCGGTTGTCTTAAGGTTTGCAACGTCCGATCCGGCTGCGGCCTCCGTCACGCCGACGCAGCCGACCATTTCCCCCTGAATGGCGGGGGCGAGATAGGTCTGGCGCAATTCGTCCGAGCCATGGCGGGCGAGGGCGGGGGTGGACATATTGGTCTGTACGCCGATGGCCATCGCAACACCGCCGCAGGCGATATAGCCAAGCGCCTCCGACGCCACGGCCTCATAGGAATAGTCAAGGCCGCTCCCGCCATATTCTTCCGGCTTGCTGATGCCAAGGAAGCCCATCGCGCCCATTTTCTTGAACAGCTCATGGGCAGGAAACTGCTCCTTTTCCTCCCATTCATCGACGTAAGGATTGATCTCGCTTTCGATGAATTTCTTCAGGCTTTCGGTCAGTTCCCGATGTTCCTGGGTGAATTGCATGTTGGTCCACCTTCTTTATTATCCGGCCCGTTTCTCCGCCACCGGTCCCATTAAAGGGATTGTTTTTTTGATGGTAAAATACTAACATTCATGCATGAAT
>SBHH01000266.1 GCA_006226265.1 Alphaproteobacteria bacterium
TTCAGGTTTTCAAGATCAACGCACAGGAACAGCAACGGCTTGAAGCCGATGCGAAACGCGGGGCGGAAGAGCGGGCCGAGCATGAACGTCTTGAACGTGAACGCGAAGCCAAACGGGAGGCCGATGATCGGGCCCGTGAGCAGGCTGAAAATGCAGCCAAGCAGGAGCGCGCCGAAAAAATATCGCAGCTAATCGCGAAATTCGAGGACCGGGTGCAGGAGGTCTCGGAAACAGTGATCCTGGCAACGAAGGAGTTGCAGGTTACTGCGGATTCTATGACACAGACTGCAGGCGTTTCCCGAGAATTGTCCGAAGCAGTGGCTCTTGCCTCTGGTGAAGCTTCCAGCAACGTTCAGACGGTTGCAGCGGCGGCGGAAGAGCTGACGTCCTCGATCAACGAGATTAGCCGCCAAGTGCAGCAGGCCAATGATGTGTCAGAAAAAGCCGTTGTCGAGGCGGCGAACAGCACCAATTCTGTTTCACGTCTTGCGGATACAGCAAAAAAGATCAGCGATGTGGTTGCCATGATCAACGACATCGCTGGCCAGACCAATTTGCTTGCGCTTAATGCCACCATTGAGGCGGCACGCGCCGGTGAGGCCGGCAAGGGCTTTGCAGTCGTTGCTTCTGAAGTTAAGAGCCTCGCCACGCAAACGGCCCGCGCAACGGATGAAATTGGCAGCCAGATCAACGATATGCAGCTTGCGACCGAAGAGGCCGTTGCCGCGATCGGAAATATTGATGGCGTGATTAATACCATCCGGGAAAGTACGGTCAGCATTTCTTCGGCGATCGAGGAGCAAAGCGCGGCCACCAATGAGATTTCCCGAAATGTTCAGGAAGCCTCGAATGGAACGACGCAGGTTTCCTCCAAGATTGGAGAAGTTTCGATCAAGGCCAGCGAAACCGGTGCGGCGGCCTCGCAGGTTCTTTCCGCTTCAACGCGGCTGGAAGAACTGTCCAGCAATCTGCGGGAAGACATTCAGTCCTTCCTTGCTGAGGTCAGGGCTGCCTGACAGCAGCGGGGTCGGGTATGCCCTGCCTGCAAAGCAAATGGAAAAGCGTCGGGGCACATCGCTCCGCCGCTTTTTTATTAGCCTTTTAAGGCCTTCGAAGACGATAGCAATGAGGATCTGTGTCCTGAAGCATGGGTGGCAGGCCGGTGGCATCGAAGGGGTCGCGAGCAACCAGCTCCCAGCCTTCAAATGCTTCGCGAATATCGACCTCGCTCGCCCCCCGGGGAAGAGGCCCCCTGCGGCCGGGCGACCAGACCAGTATTTCCAGAACGGCGCCGGGTGCAGCAATTTTGGTAATTGTCAGGCCTGCATTTTTCCTTCCTTGCCGATCCAGTCCGTGAATGGCGCCGAAATCCCATAAAAAATCGAACGGGCCGGCCTCAAGAAGCGGGCCCGGCCGTGTCAGGTCATCCAGAATGAAATCTATATCCAGCCCCATCATGCGGGCCGCGCCTTCCGCTTGCCGGACGGCGCGGGCAACGATATCGACGCCAGTTACGGTCCAACCTCGCCGGGCAAGTTCGATCGCCCAGTGTCCGGTGCCGCACCCGATATCAAGCGCCTTGCCGGGGCCGCACGGAAAATTACGTGTGGCACGGTCGAATATGGCAGCGACATGTTCCGCTGCAGGAGGATGGCTTGCCGCCTTTTCCCAAGGAGCAAACCCGATTGCATAGGCGATTTTATAGAAGAGGCTCATAAACCACCTGCTGTCGACCGATAGAGAGAAAGGCTAGCAAATTTTCGAAAGGCCCGCAAACTCGCCTGGAAAGGCTGTCCGACAATGATTTGTGGGTTGCGGTTTCCATCGTCCTCATCTCCAGTTATTTCCTTTTATGAAATAATTTATTTCTGTACAGGAAAATATGCTATGCTTCCTTTAACAGGAGGAGACTCATGGACAGGGTTGAGAAAACGACACGGGAAATCGGTCAGCGGCTTCGGTCAGCGCGGCGCCATGTAGGCATGACCCTTTCCGAGGTGGCGAGCAGTTCCGGCATTTCAGACGGATTTCTCTCCAAGCTGGAGCGGGGGTTGGTCTCCGTTTCTATTGCCAATCTGGTTCAGCTTGCAGACGTACTGGGTCTTGGGATGCATGAGCTTTTCTCGGCGGAGAAAACGCCCGAACGCACGCAAACGGTACTGTACAGGGCCGCGGAAGGTGGCATACCTGATGTCGCGGCGAATGGGTATCGTTGGCATCATCTCGGGGGTGGAGCGCCGTTGGATTTGATGGAAGTCTTCTATCTCGTTTTCCCCCGGGAAAAGCGGATGGAAGTTCTTGTTTCCCATCCGGGGCAGGAGCATTGCTATGTCCTGTCAGGAGAAATTCTGTTCACTGTGGGTGAGGAGACTCACCGGTTGAAAGCCGGGGACGGCATTTTCATCTCGTCCGAGCAGCCGCATTCAGCGGAAAATACCGGGCGCGGGGAAGCGCATGTGCTGATGACGACGGCAAAACAGCCGCGATCAGCCGCGCAACCGGACTGGTGGCAGATTGACGCCGCTGCCGCATCAGGCATGAATGAAACTCACAAGGGTCATTCTTAACAGAGGAGAGCAATATGACGGGAATAACTGAAAAACAATCATTGGCTGGAAAGGCAAAAGCGATCCGTCGGGCCACACGGGAGGATCATCTGCCGTTTGAAGCCTATCATTTCGACGATATGGAGTGGGAGACCATCCGCTGGCCGGGCGAGACGGGTAAGATGCTATTGCATCCCCGGCCTGAGCGTCCGACGGAACCGAACGCCGGCATCCTCCGCCTTGAGCCCGGAGCCTATCATCCGGAGCATTACCACGGCTTTGCGCAAGTCTGGCACATCCTCTCCGGCGAGTTTGATATCGATGGCACGATTTACGGGCCCGGTACGGTGATCTTTCATCCCGATCCACATTTCGAGGGCGAGTTCAAGACTGAAACGGGCGGGGATATTTTTATTGTTCAATATCCTGGCCCGACGACTGGAGAAGCGCCGATTTACGGCGGCCGCTTTAATATGGAAAAGCGCAACAAGGTTGCCGAAGAGCGGATCGATCTCTGACCGATCCGTCTTTTGTCAGGCTCTGTGGCGGACCGGTTTCGGGCCCGGCAGGACGCGAGAGGCCAGAAGCAGGGCAATAGCAGCACAAAGGGCGATGGCGGTCACCATGGGGAGCGTGGTGCCGTCGAAAAAGGGGCCGACGGCCGTAATCATCACACCGCCCGCGACCATCTGCAATGTGCCGCCGAGGGAGGAGGCGAGCCCCGCGATATCTCCGTGATGATCGAGCGCCATCACCATGGTCGCCGGAATGACGAGGCCAAGGCAGGCATTGGCGAGGAACAGGAATGTGATCGTCATCGGCAGCGTGCCCATCCCAAAGAGGGTCAGGATCACGAGAAGCACGGAGAAGAAGGCGAAGCCGATCACTGCGCTCGCCACGACACGGGTAAGGCCGAACCGCTCCCCCAATGGGGCGGCGAACTGGGAGGCCGCGAAAAATCCGATGGCATTGACGGCGAAGGCCAGGCTGAACTCTGTTGGCGTTAGTCCAAACTCGCCGGTATAGACAAAGGAGGCGCTGGCGATAAAGACGAAAAAGCTCGCCATGCCGAAGCCACCGATAAAGGTCAGCCCCATGAACATCCGGTCCGTGAGAAGAACCCGGCAACCCCGCATTAAGGTCCGGATGTTGACAGGAATACGGGCCTCTTTCGCGAGAGTTTCGGGTTGCAGAAATCCGGTAATGAGCAGGCTCGCCGCGCCCGCAATGAACAGCACCCAGAAGATGGCCCGCCAGTCGGCGATCAGAATAAGACCGCTTCCCGAAAGGGGGGCAAGCATGGGCGATATGCTGATGACCAGCATGACCATCGCCATCAGGCGGGTCGCTTGTGTACCCGTAAACATATCGCGAATGACGGCGCGCGGCACGACCATAACCGATGCCCCGCCAATGCCCTGAATAAAGCGGAAAAGGAGTAGCCAGCCGATGGAAGGTGCAAGCGCGCAACCGATCGAGCCCACGACAAAAACCACGAGGCCAAGATAAAGCGGCTTCTTCCGCCCGACCTGGTCGGAATAGGGGCCGTAGAAAAGCTGGGCGATCCCGAACGCGAGGAAATAGACCGTCAGGGTCATCTGCGTTGCCGGAATGCTTGCGCCCAGATCCTCGCCTATTACCGGAATGGCAGGCAGATACATATCCACCGCAAAAGGCCCGATGGCCGCAAGCAGCCCCAGAATTGCCGCTGTCCGTAACATGCTGTCACACTTTCAGATTGAGATTCATGGATTTAAGAGGGGGCATCAGTCCCTCCGGCCAAACCCTAACCGGATCAGCCTATCGTCGCAACCCGATAGTACCGCCGGTATATGTGACGGTCATTACAACCCTCGGCCATTTTCTGATATGGACCGGGTCCGGATTTTATTTGCCGGAAAGGGCAGCCACCGCCATGTCGCGGAGTTTGGTTTTCTGGATTTTGATGCCGTTGGCGCTTTCCGTGACGGGAAAGGCAGCAAGGGTAATGATACGGAGCGGGACCTTGTAATGGGCAAGAGACGCCTTTGCAACACCGAGGATTGCCGCCTCGTCAGGTTCCTTGGTCGGATCGGCCGGAATGACGAAGGCGACGGGCCGGGTCTTTCCTTCAAATTCGATCCCGACGACCTGGCTTTTCTCAACGGTCGCATTCTGCTCCAGCACTTCCTCGATCTCCTTCGGATCGGTCAGGAAGCCGGAGAGGCGGAGGAAATCTCCGTTCCGGGCAAGATAGACAAAGCTGCCATCAGGCCGCAGATAGCCCGCATCATTGCTGAAGAAATAGCCTTCGCTGTCGATAACCTTCTGCGTTGCCTCTTCATTGCGGTAGTAACCAACGAAATTTGTCGGGGAGCGAAATTCGAGCACACCGACCTCGCCCGTCGCGCAAAGCTCTCCCGTCTCGGTATTGCGGACGCGGATATGAGCGTTCTTGCCGCCGGTCGGCACACCGCCGCCTTTCAGCCGTTCGTCAAGCGGAAGGTCGCGGGACTGGACGGAATAGATGGCATGCAGCTCGCTCGCGCCATAAAGGCCGAGAAGCGGCAGGCCGCTGTTTGCCATTTCGCGAAGCGCCGTCTCCATCCCGGGCGTGAAAGAGGCAAATCCGCAAATCCGCGCATGGGCGAAGGCGGTCCGGTCGGTCTGCCAGATCTGCCGGAACATCTCGTCGCTGCCGAACATATGGGTGATCTTGTACGCCTTCACGGTCCGGGTCGCGAGCTTCGTCTCGAACCGGTCATTGAGATAGACGGGTGCGCCGCCCGCGATGGCGGCAAGCGTCGTGCTGATCCCGAAGACGCCGCAGAAGGGCATGGCGCCGAGAAAGGCGGCGTCATCCTCCTCGAACCCGATTTCTCGTGCGCAGTTATTGGCATGCAGGCCTAGGGTTCGCTGCAGATGCAGGACCAGCTTGGGTTTGTTGGTGGTGCCGGAGGTGGTGAAGAGCATGGCGGGACTGTCCGCCGCCCCGGCAATTGGTGCTGCCGGCAACGAGGGGCAGGGGGCAAATACGCCGACCGGCACGCCGCCGATTGCGCCCGGCAAATCCGCGTCCGCCTCAATAACGACAAGCTGCTGCAGTTCCGGCAGCTTCGTGAAATCAAGTTCCTCGATGAAGGTGGTGAAATCGCTATAGCTGTTGCGTTTCTCGAAGATCAGCATCTTCGCGCCGCTGGAGCCTAGGATATGCTGGAGTTCCGCCGTCCGGTAGCGGGTATTGACGGCAGCAACCGTCGCGCCGACATGCGCGGCCGCAAACAGGAGGGTCATCCATTCGAGGCGGTTCGGAAGCCAGATGGCCACCCGGTCGCCCGCCGTGACGCCTTCTGCCGCGAACCAGGCCGTCGCCGCCGCTACCTTCGCTTCAAATGCCGATGGGGAAATGGCTTCCCCCGCTTCGGTGACGAACATGGCGCGCCGGTCGCCCGCATTTTCGGCCGCAACGCGGCTCTCAATTGCACTTCTGAATGTAAGATCGGTGAAGGCCATCAATAAAGCTCCATCAGCCTTTCATTATCCTCAAGTTCAGCGGGAAGCCCTTCCCAGATCATCATTCCCGATTTCATGACGACGGCGCGGTCTGAAATTTTAAGGGCCTCGCGAACATTTTGTTCCACCAGCAGGATGGACAATCCGTCGCGCTGCTGCAAGGCCCGGATCGGGGCCAGAAGATCCTGAAAGAGCTTGGGCGCAAGGCCGATGGAAGGTTCATCCATCAAGAGAATGCGTGGGCGGCTCAACAGGGCCCGGCCGATGGAAACCATCTGCTGCTGTCCGCCGGAAAGAGTGCCTGCGGGCCGGTTCATGAATTCCTTGATTGCCGGCAGGATATCGAGGACCCAGTCCACCCGCTCCCCCTGCTCCTTTCGCGGAATGCCGACGGCATGCATGCCAAGCGAGAAAATCTCGCGCACCGTCAGGCTCGGGAAGACACCGCGCCCTTCCGGCACCATGGCGACACCGAGATCCGTGATTTTGCGCGCGCTTTCCGCTGTCGTCTCTTTTCCGTCGATGGTGACGGTACCCGCCTCCGGTGTCAGAAGGCCGAACAGGCATTTCAGCAAGGTGGATTTGCCCGCCCCGTTATGGCCGATCAGGCAGAGGACTTCGTCGCTTCTGAGTTCCACGGAAATGTCATTGATAGCGGGATGGCCACCATAGCCTGCGGTAAGATTACGGGTTGTCAGAACGGTGGGGTTGCTCATGCGCGTTCTCCAAAATAAATCGCGCGAAGCGCCGGATCGTTCAGAACGGTTTGCGGCTCGTCATCCGCGAGCAGCCTGCCCCGGTCAAGAAAGGCTATGCGGTCCGATATCCCGATAACGATGTCGAGATTATGTTCGATGATACAGACGGTCACGCCCTGCTTTACCTCCTCGCGCAGGATTTCCAGGAATTTCTCGTAGGAATGCGGATCGAGGCCCGATGCTGGCTCGTCCAGCAGCCAGAGCCGCGCCTCCGTCGCCATGACCCGCGCCATGGAGAGGAACTTGCGCTCCGCATAGGCGAGGTCTTTTGCCCGGGTCTTGCGCTTGTCGGCAAGGCCGGTGCGACTGAGGGCATATTCGACCCGCTCCTGCCGCGCGGCGCGCTGATTTCCAGTTTGCGGCAGCGGCAGGGATCCGGCCTCGATGG
Source organism: Alphaproteobacteria bacterium (assembly GCA_006226265.1). Taxonomy (GTDB): domain Bacteria; phylum Pseudomonadota; class Alphaproteobacteria; order Sneathiellales; family Sneathiellaceae; genus Sneathiella. The sequence continues at coordinate 7,185 of SBHH01000266.1, forward strand.
AGGTCAAAACATTCTCCTCGACCGACATTTCGCTGAACAGGCGCAGATCCTGGAAAGTGCGCAGAATTCCGGCGCGGGCGGCCTGAAAAGGCTTGATCCGGTTGATCGGCTGACCCAGCCATTTGATCGAACCGCTATCCTTGGAAAGCTCCCCTGTGATCAGGTTGAACAGCGTCGTCTTGCCGGCCCCGTTCGGACCGACCAATGTCGTGATGATCCCGGCACGAAGATCCATGGAGACATTGTCCACCGCCTTGACGCCGCCGAAAGCCTTGTCGACATTGCGGATCTCCATAAGGACATCCTCTGTGCCTTTCGTATTCTCGACCATCATTCTTTTCCCGCGCTGGAATGCTTCTTGCGGCCGATGATGCCACCGGGTCGGTAGATCATCAGAAGGGCCATGCCGAGCCCGTAGATGATTTGCTGGATCGCGCCGATTTCCGTCTGCGGCAGGAAATCGAGATAGCTGATGAGACTCGGCAGCAAAAGAAGGAGGGCTGCGCCGACAATTGGTCCGGCCTGGGTTCCCGTGCCGCCGATAATCACCATTGCCATGATGAGGACCGAGGTATCGAGCTTGAAGCTCTCGACATTGATGAAGCTGAGATAGCTTGCATACATGACACCGGCGACGGCGGCGAGGGCAGCCGAGATCACGACCGAAATGGTTTTGATCAGGGGAACGTTCTTGCCAAAGGCCGCCGCCGCGCTTTCACTGTCGCGGATGGCGCGAAGGCTCCGTCCGAAACTGGAATGCACAAGGCGGTTGATGATGATCAGCACGATGACAAGAGCCGCGAGGGTCAGGAAAACGAACTGGCCCGGCTTGAAAATGTCCAGACCTGCCACATTGACCGGCGGAATGCCGACAAGGCCGCCGATCCCGCCGGTCACGCTTTTCCATTCCGAAAAGATGGTGACCGCCAGCACCTGCAGGCCGAGCGAGGCGGCCACGAAATACTCTCCGCGCACGCGAAGCGCCGGCAAGGCCAGGATCAGGGATAGGACGGCGCCCGCCACCATGGCCACAGGCAGGGAAATGAAGATTGACGCATTGACATGCATCGCCGCATAGGTGCCGGCATAGGCACCGACACCAAAGAACACGGCATGGGCGAGGGAGTAGATCCCCGCATACCCCATGATGAAATTGAGGGTTGAGGCGAGGATCGAATAGATGGAGATAAGGATGACGAGGTTCAGCAGATATGCTTCCACAAGACTGCCTTTCTCAATGAGCCGCGGAACGACCGAGCAGGCCGGACGGACGCAGCATGATGAACAGGAACAGGATCGCGAATGTGACGGCTTCGGTCCATTGGGAATCGACATAGAGAAGCGCGAGACTCTCTGCAAGCCCGAGCACGAGACCCGCAAGGAGGGTGCCCGTAACGCTGCCGATGCCGCCGACGATGGTCGCCGCCAGTGAAATCAGCATCACATGATGCCCCATCGCAGGGTTGAGCCCGGATGTGGCGCCGGAAATGATCGCCGCCGGAACGACGAGGATCGACCCGATTGTGAAGGCACAGGCGGAAATGAAGCGGGGATTGAGACCAAATACCCGGACAAGCTCCGGGTTATCCGCAAGGGCCCGGAGGGACATGCCCATATGGCTGAATTTCAGGAAACACCAGAGAATGCCGAAAAAGGCGGCCGCGCAAAGGATCGAAATCCAGGAAAGCGGGGCGATGAACAAGCCGTCCATCACTTCGGTCGAGAAGGAAAGCGGGGTCTGGATGGTGACAAAGCCACGGCCGAAAATCATGCCAACGACATTCTCGACGACGATCCCGATCCCGAAGGAGGCGACAAAGACGGTAAAGAAGGAGCCTTCGTCCCGCTGAATGGGTACATAGACGAACCGGTTCAGCAAAAGCCCGAAGGCGATGGCGCCTGCGGTTGCAGCGACGATCCCGAGAAACAGGCCGTATCCGGATATATCCATAAAGTAGAACAGGTAGGCGGCAATAATGAATGTCGCCCCGTGCGCAAAATGGAATATCCGGGTGGATCCGAAAATAAGCGAGAATCCGACGGCCGTGAGCGCATATAGCGCACCGGTCTGCAGACCGGTGATGGTCAGCTGCAACGCAAGCATTTGTTGTCAGTCCTGTTTACTTGTTAAAAACTGACAGTAGTCAGAACTTCGGTTTTGCCATTCTTCACAACCTTGACCTGGATCGGGAAAAGAAGCGTTCCGTTGCTCTGGAAGGAAACCGTTCCGCCGACCAGATTGAAGCTCTTCATCTCTTCGCGCTTGGCGAGGAGATTGGCACCCGTGACCTCTTTGCCTTCCGCTTCCAGCGCATGGGCAAGGATGCCGTAGATAAGGACGGCATTGTAATAGTTCACGTTATAGGCGGTCGGCGCCCGCTTGTATTTCGCTTCATAATCCGTGACAAAGCGCTTGGTGACCGGATCGTCGGACTTGTAGTTGACGCCCTGTCCGGTGGCGATCAGACCTTCGGATTCGGGAAGGGCCAGCGCATCCGGCACCAGATAGCCGGAATAGGTGATGAACTGCTGGCTCACGCCGTTATCGCGAAGCTGCTTGACGATCTGGATCTGCTGCGCGCCATAGCTCGCGATATAGACCGCGTCGGGCTTTGCCGCACGCACCTTGGCCGCGATACCGGAGAACTGCTGCGCCGTGACCGGAACGGAAAGCGTATCGACCAGTTCGCCGCCCGCCTTATCAAGCGTGGATTTCAGCTCGTCCAGAATGGAATTGCCGAACGGATCGTCGATATAGATCAGGACAACGCGCTTGATCCCCTTTTCCTTCACGAGATAGGGCATGGCGGCGCGAACCTCGAGATTGACGAGCGGGATCACGTTCCAGAAATATTTGCCGAGCGAGGCAAGGTCCGGACCGACGCCGCCGCCGTTCACCGCAACCACTTCATTCCGCATGGCAAGGGTCGAAATGGCCTTGGAAACGCCGGTGAAGGCGGACAGCACATAGGGAACATGCGTGACATTGACGAGCTTCGTCATGCCGACCACGGCCGGCTGCGGTTTGCCCTGGCTGTCTTCATAGGCGATGGAAAGCGGGCCGCTCAGCATCTTGTCGGCATTGATATGTTCAACCGCGAGATCGGACCCGGACATAAAGACATCGCCATAGACGGCGTTGGGTCCGCTCAGCGGAAAGAGGGCGCCAATCGTATGGTCCTGCGCTGCGGCGGAACCGCTGCCGAAGGCGAATGCGCATGCTGCTACAGATAGAGTTGCGAGGAGATTTCTTATCTTTTTCATGGGGATAATTCCTGCGGGTTTGTTGTTGATTTTTCTTATGTTTAGAATGATTAATTTTTCAAGGAAAGTCAACGAAGGACTAGCTGCCTGACGCGCCGATACCGGATCAAGGCGAGACAGTCTTTGGCGAACAGGTCATATCAGGATAGATTTGGTCTATAACAAAAAGTAAGCAGGAGAAGTAAGATGGGAGTTCTCGATAATTTCAGGCTGGACGGCAAGGTTGCGCTGGTGACGGGGGCAAGCAAGGGGCTGGGCCTTGCCATGGCGCAGGCGCTGGCAGAGGCCGGGGCGAATGTCATTGGCGTCAGTGCGACCCTCAAACTGTCTGGGAGCGAAGCGGAGAAGGCCGTTCAGGCGGCGGGCCGCAGCTTCACCGCCTACCAATGCGATTTCAGTGATCGCAAGGCGCTTTATGAATTTATCGGCACGCTTAAAAAGAACCATCCGGTGATCGATATTCTTGTCAATAATGCGGGCACCGTGCGGCGGGCGCCGGTGACCGAACATGGCGACGACATCTGGGACGAGGTAATCGAGATCAATCTCAATT
>SBHH01000103.1 GCA_006226265.1 Alphaproteobacteria bacterium
AGCGAGGCGATAAACGGGAGAGGGGGAGTTATCCACAGAAAATTCGCGATGTGGCATTTGTCAAGGTGTTACCTTTAAAGGCGGATGTGCAATAGTGGGGCGGCTTAAATTATTGCTGGAGGAAATGCCGTTGTCCGCCCCCGCCGGAAAACATCGTTTTGTGCATTTGCGCGTTCATTCCGCCTATTCCCTGTCGGAAGGGGCGGTTTCGGTGAAAGAGCTGCAAAAGCTCTGTGACAAGAACGCGATGCCTGCGGTGGCAATGACCGATACCAGCAATATGTTCGGCGCTCTTGAATTTTCGCTTGCGATGCAGGCGGGCGGTGTGCAGCCGATTCTGGGCTGTCAGATTGCCCTGACCCGTCTCGATGAAATGGACCGGAGCGGACGGCGGCCGGAACCGGATCCCATCGTGCTTCTCGCCCAGAATGAGACGGGTTATCACAATCTTCTGAAGCTGACGTCTCACGCCTTCCTTAAAACCGAGGCGGGGGAGACGGCGCAGGTTCAGCTCCAGGTGCTTGAGCAATATGCTGAGGGCCTGATCTGCCTTACGGGCGGGGCGGAAGGACCGCTCGGGCGGCTGATTGCGGGTGACCAGCTTCCGGCGGCGGAAGATTATGCGAAACGTCTTGCGGGTATTTTCCCGGGCGGTCTTTACGTGGAAATCCAGCGGCATGGTCTGCCGCTGGAGCAGCGGACGGAGCCGGGTTTTCTTAAAATAGCCTATGACCTCGATATTCCGCTGGTCGCGACGAATGAGGTGTTCTTTGCGGATCGCGGTATGTATGAAGCGCATGATGCGCTTCTTTGTATCGCTGCCGGACGATATGTCGGCGAGACCGATCGAATTAAAAGAACGCCGGATCATTACTTCAAATCTACCAATGAGATGGTAGATATTTTTAAGGATCTGCCTGAAGCGATTGACAACACGATCGTAATCGCAAAACGCTGCGCAATTGCGGCCCGAAAGCATGCCCCGATCCTGCCGACTTTTTCTTCTGCCGAAGGGCGTGACGAAGCGGCTGAGCTTGAAGCCATGGCGACCAAGGGGCTTGCTGTCCGGCTCGAAAACGAAGTCTATACTGATAATATGAGTGAAGCGGAAAAGGCCGCAAAAGCAAAGGAATATACCGACCGGCTCAATTATGAGATCAGCGTGATCAATGAAATGGGCTTTCCGGGCTATTTCCTGATCGTCTCCGACTTCATCCAGTGGTCGAAGGAGCACAACGTCCCCGTGGGGCCGGGGCGTGGCTCGGGGGCGGGCTCGGTCGTTGCCTGGGCGCTCACCATCACCGATCTCGATCCGCTTCGCTTCGGCCTCCTGTTCGAACGCTTCCTGAACCCCGAGCGGGTCTCCATGCCGGACTTCGATATTGATTTTTGCCAGGACAAGCGGGAGAAGGTCATTCGCTATGTTCAGGATAAATATGGCCATGATCAGGTTGCGCAGATCATCACTTTCGGAAAGCTGCAGGCCAAGGCGGCAGTGCGCGATGTCGGTCGGGTGCTGCAGATGCCCTATGGTCAGGTGGACCGGATCAGCAAAATGATCCCCGCCAATCCGGCGAACCCCGTAACATTGCAGCAGGCCCTCGATACTGAGCCGCGCCTCCGCGAAGAGCGGGACAAGGACCCGGAAGTCGCGCGCCTTCTTGAAATCGCGCTGCAGCTTGAAGGGTTGTACCGTCATGCCTCGACCCACGCAGCAGGCGTGGTGATTGGCGACCGGGAGCTTGATGAACTGGTGCCGCTCTATCGCGATCCGCGCTCCGACATGCCGGTTACGCAGTTTTCCATGAAGTATGCGGAAGCAGCCGGGCTTGTGAAATTCGATTTTCTCGGGCTCAAGACGCTGACGGTGCTTGATCGGGCGAAGGAACTGCTCGCCCGCCGCGGGATTGATGTGGATTACGCCAAGGTCCCGCTCGATAATCCTGCTGTGTTCGAGCTTTTGACCACCGGCGATACCATCGGCATCTTCCAGCTTGAAAGCTCGGGCATGCGCGACATGCTCCGCAAGATGCGCCCCGACGCGTTCGAGGATATCATCGCGATTGTCGCGCTCTATCGCCCGGGACCGATGGAAAATATTCCAACCTATATTCGCCGCAAGCACGGAGAGGAGAAGCCGGATTATCTCCATCCGAAACTTGAATCCGTCCTGAAAGAAACCTATGGCGTCATCATCTATCAGGAACAGGTGATGGAGATTGCACGGACGCTCGCGGGCTATAGTCTCGGCGATGCGGATCTCTTGCGTCGCGCTATGGGTAAGAAGATCAAGGAGGAAATGGACAAGCAGCGGGAGATTTTTGCGAAGGGCGCGAAAGAGAAGGGGGTCGACGTTAAGGACGCGAGCCATATATTTGATCTGGTTGCGAAATTTGCCAACTACGGTTTCAACAAGTCACATGCCGCTGCCTATGCACTTGTCTCCTATCATACGGCCTGGCTGAAGGCCAATTACCCGGTCGAGTTCATGGCCGCGTCCATGAGCCTTGATATGAACAATACCGACAAGCTGAATATCTTCCGCCAGGATCTCGACCGGATGAAAATTCCGGTCCTGCCGCCCTGCCTTAACGCATCGGAAGTGGAATTTTCCGTTGAGTTCAATGAGGATGACGCAGGTGCGGTGCGCTATGCGCTTGCCGCCGTCAAGAATGTCGGGCGGGAGGCCATGGCCGGAATTGTCCGGGAGCGGGAGGAAAGCGGCCGCTTCAAGGACCTGTTCGATTTTGCACGTCGGCTAAATCCCAAATATATGAACAAACGGCAGGCGGAAAACCTTGCGCGGGCGGGTGCCTTCGATGCGCTTCACAATGACCGGGCGCAAGTCTTTGCCGCGATTGAAACGCTTCTCCGTCAGGCGCAGCAGTCGGCGGAGGAACGGGGATCGGGGCAGGTCAATCTCTTTGGCGGCGAGAGCGCCGAGCTTGAAGTCCGCCCCGCGCTGCCCGACGTTGCCCGCTGGACGGCCATGGAACAGTTGAAACAGGAGTTCGACGCGATAGGCTTTTATCTTTCGGGGCATCCGCTCGATGCCTGGGCGAAAACGCTCGACAAGGCGGGCGTGCGTTCGGCCGCCGATTTCACCGCGAGCCTCCGGACGACGGAGAGCCAGGCGACGCTTGCCGGCACGGTGCTGGGCAAACGCGAGCTTCGTACCCGCAAGGGAAAGCCACTTGCCTTTGTACAATTTTCCGATGCTTCCGGCGCGTTCGAAATCACGATGTTTGCCGAAGTGCTGGAGCGTTGCCGTGAAATCCTGACCGTCGGCCAGTCGCTTGTCGTGACCGTCACCGGCAATATCGACGGGGATCAGCCGCGCCTCACCGCCAAGAATGTCCAGCGGCTTGAAAGCCTGGCGGCCAGCATTACCGATGGCGTGCGGATTTTTGTCGATGATGACAAGCCAATGAACCAGATTGCCGCGATTTTGAAGGAAGGCGGCCGGGGCCGGGGGCGTGTTGCACTTGTCCTTAATATTGAGGCCGAAGCGAAAGAGGTCGAGCTCGATCTCGCCAGCAGCTTCAATATTTCGCCGGAGGTACGCCAGGCGCTTAAATTCGTGCCGGGTGTTGTCGACGTACATGATATCTAGGGAGCTCTGATTTATTTCCGCAAATTGCGCATTTTCTGTACATTTTTGCTTGCTTTGTGCGGACGACAGGCCTATTTAGCGCACTGTTAAATTCACACGCGGGTTTTTGGGACGGATCGAGTTGGTTCAGCCCTTCCGGTGTCCTGAAGAGAAAACGGGATCACTTAATCCGCGGAGGTTCAACCGGAAAAGGAGATATGCAGAATGGCTCTGCCGACTTTTACTATGCGTCAGCTTCTGGAAGCAGGCGTTCACTTTGGCCACCAGTCCCGTCGCTGGAACCCGAAAATGGGTCCCTACATCTTTGGTGCCCGCAACAAAATCCACATTCTTGATCTGCAGCAGACCGTGCCGATGCTTTATCAGGCATTGAAGGCCGTCCGTGACACTGTCGCCGGAGGGGGGCGCGTTCTGTTTGTGGGCACCAAGCGTCAGGCATCCGAGGTTGTTGCCGAGAGCGCCAAGAGCTGTGCACAGTTCTATGTCAACCATCGTTGGCTTGGCGGCATGCTGACCAACTGGAAGACGGTTTCGGAATCGATCAAGCAGCTTCACAAGCTCGACGAACAGCTCTCCGCCGATCATATTGGCCTCACCAAGAAGGAAATCCTCCGCATGACGCGTCAGCGCGACAAGCTGGAGCGGGCCCTTGGCGGGATCAAGGAGATGGGCGGCTTGCCGAACATCATTGTCGTTATCGACACGAACAAGGAAGAACTGGCCGTTCAGGAAGCCAATAAACTCGGCATTCCGGTTGTTGCTGTTCTCGACAGCAACTCCGATCCGGACGGCATTGCTTTCCCGATCCCGGGTAATGACGATGCGCTCCGCGCCATCAGCCTTTATTGCGATCTGTTCAAGCAGGCCGTCATCGACGGTATTTCCATGGAGATGTCGGATCAGGGCACGGATCTTGGTGAGGCAGCAGCCCCGGTCATGGCCGAGGAAATTCCGGCTGAAGGCGAAGAGGCATCTGCGGAAGAGACCTCCGAGGAAGCTCCGGCTGAAGCCTCCTGAAACGAACAAGAATACGTTCCCGCGCCTTGATGGGCGCGGGCGTGTTCCCTTTTCAGAAAATGAAACGTGAGGATTTGTTATGACTGCAATTACAGCAGGACTGGTAAAAGAGCTTCGCACCCGCTCCGGTGCGGGCATGATGGACTGCAAGAAGGCACTGACGGAAACCGACGGCGACCTGGAGGCAGCGATTGACTGGCTGCGGACCAAGGGTCTTGCAACCGCCCAGAAAAAATCCGGCCGTGTAGCTGCGGAAGGTCTGGTTGCGGTTTCTGCAAGCGGAACCTCCGGCGCTGTTGTCGAGGTTAATGCGGAAACCGATTTTGTCGGCCGTAACGAAGATTTCCAGAATCTCGTAAAAGGCATTGCCGCCGTTGCCGCCGAAAAGGGCGGGGATGTCGAGGCGATCAAAGCCGCGGAATTTCCGGGCGCTGGCGTAACTGTCGCTGATAAGCTGACCGACGCCATCGCGACCATCGGCGAAAACATGAACCTTCGCCGTGCGGAAAGCCTGTCGGTTTCGAACGGCGTTGTCGCGTCCTACATCCATAACGCGGTGACCGACGGCCTTGGCAAGATCGGCATTCTCGTTGCGCTTGAAAGCGAAGGTGATGCGGATGCACTTGCCACCCTTGGCAAGCAGATTGCGATGCATGTTGCTGCGACCAGTCCGCAGTCGATCAGCGTTGACGATCTCGACCCGGCCGCGATTGACCGCGAACGCGAGGTTCTCTCGCAGCAGGCGCGGGAATCGGGCAAGCCCGAGGAAATCATTGCCAAGATGGTCGAAGGCCGTCTCAGCAAGTTCTACAAGGACGTCGTCCTTCTCGAGCAGACGTTCGTCATTGATGGCGAGAATAGTGTGAAGGCGGCGGTTGACTCCGTTTCCAAGCAAATCGGCAGCCCGATTAAAGTGACCGGCATGGTTCGCTATTCAGTCGGTGAAGGCATCGAAAAAGAAGAGAGCGATTTTGCTGCGGAAGTGGCGGCGGCGGCCGGTTAAGGCACTTGTCCGTTGAATTCGATATGGCGGTCTTCGCAAGGAGGCCGCCATATTTTTATGTGCGCTGTCGCGCTGCTTTTCAAATCAAACTTTTTCTGTATGCTGTCAGTCCGGCAGAGGTAACCGTCAGTATTCTTTTTGGGGAATGATATGTCGAACGAAGCTCGGTATCGTAGGGTTTTGCTGAAATGCTCGGGAGAGGCGCTTCTTGGAAACCAGCAATATGGTATTGATGTCGAGACCGTTTCCCGAATAGCCAAGGACATTGGTGCTGCCCATGCGATGGGGGTTGAGGTCTGCGTCGTCGTTGGCGGCGGGAATATCTTCCGGGGCGTCTCCGGCACCGCGAAAGGGATGGACCGGTCCAGCGCCGATTATATGGGCATGCTGGCCACCGTCATGAACGCGCTTGCGCTTCAGAACGCGATCGAGGCGCAAGGCATGGACAGCCGGGTTTTGTCCGCCATTCCCATGTCCGCGGTCTGCGAGCCCTATATCCGTCGCCGGGCGGAACGGCATCTTGAAAAGGGCCGGATCGTGATTTTCGCGGCCGGTACCGGTAATCCCTATTTTACGACAGATACGGCGGCGGCCCTTCGCGCGGCGGAAATGAAGTGTAACGCGCTTTTGAAGGGCACGAATGTCGACGGCGTTTATGATATGGATCCGCGCACCCATCCGGAGGCCAAGCGTTATGACACGCTCTCGCATCTCGATGTGCTGGCGCGGGACTTGAAAGTGATGGATGCGGCGGCGATTTCGCTCGCCCGGGAAAATAAAATTCCCATCCTGGTCTTTTCGATCCAGGAGGAGGGGGCCTTCGCCCGCGTTCTGAAAAAAGAAGGATGTTTTACCGAGGTGGTTTGACGGTATAAGATCACCCGACTGTACAGGTTAAGTGGCCGGCATACCGGCCCGGAGGAGAAAAAGATGGCGTCGCCAGACATGAAAGATCTTGAAAAACGGATGCAGGGGGCCCTTGAAGCTCTGAAACATGAATTTGGCGGCCTTCGCACGGGGCGGGCCCATGTCAGCCTTCTTGAAACCGTAATGGTTGAAAGCTATGGCGCCTCCATGCCGCTTTTGCAGGTTGGTACCATCAGCGCGCCGGAGCCGAGGTCCCTCAATGTCCAGGTCTGGGACAAGAACAATGTGAAGGCCGTTGAAAAGGGCATCCGCAATGCCAACCTCGGCCTCAATCCGGTGGTTGATGGCGCCGTGGTGCGCGTGCCGATCCCCGAATTGACCGAGGAGCGCCGCGCCGAGCTTGCGAAAGTCGCGGCAAGCTATGGCGAAAATGCCAAGATTGCGATCCGCAATGTCCGCCGTCACGGCATGGATGATGCTAAGGCAGCGGAAAAGGATGGCGATTTTTCTGAAGATGACCGTAAAAAGGCGGAAGACCGGATCCAGAAGCTTACAGATAGTTATGTTGAGAAGGTCGATGAAATGCTTTCAGATAAGCAGCAGGAAATCATGCAGGTTTGACCTAATGGAAGTGCTCCCGTCGCATAGCCTGACCAAAGGCGGCGCCCTGCCGGAACATATTGCCATCATCATGGATGGCAATGGCCGCTGGGCTGAAAAGCGGGCGTTGCAACGTCTGCGCGGACATGAGCAGGGGGCAGAAGCCGTGCGCGAAGCCGTCAAGGGCTGCGCGGAACTTGGCGTCCGGTACCTGACGCTGTTCGCCTTTTCTTCGGAAAACTGGAGTCGCCCCATAGAGGAAATCAACCATCTGATGGGGCTGTTCCGCTTCTTTTTCAAAAAGGAAATCAAATCCCTTTTGGAGAATGGTGTACAGGTAAGATTCATTGGCCATATCAACCGCTTGCCGGAGGATATTCAGGATCTGATTAAAGAGATTTGCGAGATCACCAGGGATAATTCCAAACTGATCCTGACCATTGCCCTGAGTTATGGCGGGCAGGCCGAAATTGTCGACGCGATGAAGGCATTGGGTCGAAAGATCCAGGCGGGCGAAATTGACCCGGAGGCGATTGATGAGGCGATGATCGCCTGCAATCTTGAAACAGCGGATATTCCCGATCCGGACATGCTGATCCGCACCAGCGGGGAAAAGCGGATAAGCAATTTCCTGCTCTGGCAATGTGCTTATACCGAGTTTTTCTTTCTTGATGTGCTTTGGCCCGATTTCCGAAAACCTCATCTTGAGGCGGCGATTGAGGAATTCAGCCGCCGACACCGGCGGTACGGGGCGCTTTAGTGGCCATTTCTGATTTTTCCTCGTTGCAGCAACGCGTGATTTCCGCCTGTGTTCTGGCGCCGATTGCGGTTGCCGCCCTCATTTATGGCGGCTGGGGCTTCATCCTGTTTCTCGCGCTTGCCGGGATCGCCATGTGTTATGAATGGTGCGATGCCTCGCTCTCTATGCGGAAGCCGTTCTTTACCGCCATTTTGGTCATTGTCCTTCTTGCGGCGCTTGTTCTTGCCGGGGAAGGCGAGATGCAGGAGGCCTTTTATATTCTGATGGCGGGGGCCGCCCTTTTTCTCCTGCTCGGTTTCTTTATGCTGCCTGGCAAGGATAGGATCTGGGCTCTGCTGGGGCCGCTTGTCATTGGTGTGCCGACGCTCTCCCTCGTTCTTTTGCGAATGATGCCGGAGCGGGGATTTATCCTGACGTTCGGTCTGTTTCTGGTGATCTGGGCGACGGATATCGCCGCCTATTTTTCAGGAAAAGGAATAGGCGGCCCTAAAATCGCCCCCTCCATCAGCCCTAACAAGACTTGGGCCGGATTGGTCGGCGGCATGATTGGCGCGATGATTGCCGCCTTTCTTGTTAGCCGGACATTATCAGGGGAGCCCGTTGCGGCATTTGCCGCTCTCGGATCGGGAGCGATCTGTGCTATATTGGCGCAGACGGGCGATTTTGCGGAATCGGCCTGGAAACGCAAATTCGGAATTAAGGATGCCAGTAATCTCATCCCCGGACATGGCGGCGTTCTCGACCGGTTGGACGGAGTGTTTCTGACGGCACCGGCATTTCTGTTTTTTCTGCTGTATATGAACGGGTAGGGACATGAGCAACACTCATGCAGTGAAATCGATCTCGACCGATGCCGCGGCGTCGCCGCGACGGATCAGTATTTTCGGATCCACCGGCTCGGTCGGTGTGAACACGCTGGAACTGATTGGAGAGGCAGCCGACCGTTTTACGGTGGAGGTGCTGACAGCGCACCGGAATGTTTCCCTTCTTGCCGAGCAGGCCCGGAGATTCGGTGCGCGTCACGTCGTAATTGCCGATACCGAAAAATATCAGGAGTTGGCGAGCCTTCTTGATGGGAGCGGCATTGAAGTTGCCGCGGGACCAGAGGCTCTGGTGGAGGCGGCGACGCGGCCTGTTGACTGGGTGATGGCGGCCATCGTCGGCGCGGCGGGCCTTGCACCGACCTTGAGCGCCATTCGGACCGGAGCAACCATTGCGCTTGCCAACAAGGAATCGCTTGTTTGCGGAGGCGATCTGGTCATCGAGCATGTTAAGAAATCGGGGGCGACCCTTCTGCCAGTCGACAGCGAACACAATGCCATCTTCCAGGTCTTCGATTTTGAGCAGACGGAGGCAGTGCGCCGTCTCATTTTGACCGCGTCCGGCGGCCCGTTTATTGGCCTTTCGTATGAAGACATGACCCATGTCAGCAAGGCGGAGGCGCTGGCCCATCCCAACTGGGATATGGGCGCGAAGATATCCATCGACAGCGCAACCATGATGAACAAGGGGTTGGAACTTATTGAAGCTTTTCATCTTTTCCCGGTTGCGGAAGAACAAATTGATATCCTTGTCCATCCGCAGTCAGTCATCCACAGTATGGTCGAATATGAGGACGGCTCAGTCCTCGCGCAGATGGGGGCCCCCGATATGAAGACGCCGATCTCCTATACACTCGGCTGGCCGGAGCGGCACAGCTTCAGGGCGGACAGGCTCGATCTTGCCAAGATTGGCTCGCTCACCTTCGAAGCGCCGGACGAAACGCGTTTTCCTGCTCTTCGTCTCGCACGGGCGGCATTAAAGGCTGGTAAATCGGCCCCGACGATACTAAATGCCTCTAATGAAGTGGCCGTTCACGGTTTTCTGGAGGGGGAGATCGGCTTTCTTGACATTGCCGCAGTGGTAGAGGAAACCCTGTCGCAAGTGCCGCTTACGGATATTTTATCTGTAGATGATATTTTTGAACAGGATCGGCAGGCACGGGCTAAGGCCGGTATGATCCTGAAAAGACGTGTCCGTCCCTAACAGTAAGCAGGGCAATTTATGAATTTTCTGACTGAAAACTGGATTTATATTCCTGCCTTTATCGTCGTGATCACGGTTCTGGTTTTTGTTCATGAATATGGTCATTACAAGGTGGCGCGGCTTTGCAATGTGAAGGTGGATGCCTTTGCCATCGGCTTCGGGCCTGAGCTTTGGGGGCGCTATGATAAAAACGGCTGCCGCTGGAAAGTCTGTGCGGTGCCGTTCGGCGGCTATGTGAAGTTCCATGGAGACGCCGGAGCGGCGAGTGATGCCGCGGCTGATGAACTTGAGAACATGAGTGAGGAAGAGAAGAAGACCAGTTTTCATCACAAATCGCTCTGGCAGCGCGCCGCTGTCGTTTTTGCAGGCCCCGCCGCCAATTTTATTTTTGCTATTGTCGCGCTTGCCATTCTGTTCATGGCGCTCGGTCAGGCACAGACACCGCCCGTTGCAAATGAAGTACAGCCTGGCAGTGCCGCCGCCGAAGCCGGGATTGAACCGGGGGATCGCATTCTCACCATCGACGGATCGGATGTTGCGACGTTTGAGGAATTGCGACGGATTATTCTTGTCGGTCTGGATGAGCCGCTTGCCATGATCTTGAAACGCGGAGACAAAATCATCCGTCTCGATGTCAGACCGCATATCATTGAGCAGACGGATGAGGATGGCAACGTTCAGAAAATTGGCCAGCTCGGCATCATCTCGACTGCGCGGGAATTTGTAAAATCCGGTCCCGTCGATGCGGTCAAGGGGGCGCTGGATCAGGTCTGGTTCATCACTACAGCGACTTTCAAGGGCATTGGCCAGATGTTCGCAGGCGAACGCGATGTCGATGAACTGAGCGGGCCGCTTGGAATCTTGAAAATGTCGGGTGATGCGGCAAAGCGGGGCGACAGCCTTGGCGACAATGCGCTTTCGCTTTTCAATTTTATGATTTTTGTCTCGATCAGTCTTGGCCTGATCAATCTATTCCCTGTGCAGCGGC
>SBHH01000063.1 GCA_006226265.1 Alphaproteobacteria bacterium
ACATCTGATGAACCGCCTTGCCGAAGTCGGTATCCAGAATCATTTCATTCGCCGTCTCAATATGCGCGAACAGCTCATCAAGGAAGTGGAAATCATCCCGGTTGAGGTGATCATCCGCAACGTTGCGGCTGGCTCTATCTGTAAGCGGCTCGGGATTGCAGAAGGAACCGCCCTGCCCCGCGCCATCATCGAATATTGCTTCAAGTCGGACGAGTTGAATGATCCGCTGGTCTCGGAAGAGCATATCACGGCCTTTGGCTGGGCCAATCCGATGGAACTGGACGAGATCATGAACCAGTCGCTCCGGGTCAATGATTTCCTGCTCGGCCTCTTTACCGGGATCGGCATCCGCCTGATCGACTTCAAGCTGGAATTCGGCCGACTTTATGACGGCGACGAGATGCAGATCATCCTTGCCGATGAAATTAGCCCCGACAACTGCCGCCTGTGGGACGCCGCGACAAACAAGAAGCTGGACAAGGACCGCTTCCGGCGCGATCTCGGCGGGGTCGAGGATGCCTATCAGGAAGTGGCGCGCCGTCTTGGCATTCTGCCCGAAGGCGGGCCCGGGGACATACCGGGAACGAGCGTTATCCAGTAAAGGCGCAGCACATGCGCCTTTTTTTATCGAGGTGAGACGAGAATGAAAGCACGTGTATATATTTCCCTGAAAAACGGTGTGCTGGACCCGCAAGGCAAGGCCATTTCCCATTCCCTGCACGGGCTCGGCTTCGACAGCGTGATCGATGTCCGCCAGGGCAAGACGATCGAGCTGGACCTGAAGGAAACGGACCGGGAAAAGGCGAGCGAAGAGGTTGAGCGGATGTGCCAGCAGCTTCTTGCCAATACGGTGATTGAAAATTATTCCATCGAGCTTGTCGATTGATCTTTTAGGGAGTGAAGACCCATGAAAGCGGCGGTAATCGTATTTCCCGGCTCCAACTGCGACCGAGACCTCAAAGTCGCGCTGACAGAGGCTATGGGGCATGAACCGGCCATGGTCTGGCATGGCGACACGGATCTGCCAGAGACGGACCTCATTGCCATCCCGGGCGGTTTTTCCTATGGCGACTATTTACGCTGCGGGGCGATGGCGGCCAATTCGCCGATCATGCGCGAAGTGGTGAAGAAGGCCGAGGCCGGGGTGCCGGTCGTCGCCATCTGCAACGGTTTCCAGATTGCGATGGAGGCCGGGATGCTGCCGGGCGCACTTCTTCGGAATGCTAACCAGAAATTCGTCTGCAAGGATGTCGATATGGTCATCGCCGCAGAAAACGAGCGCTTCGTTGGCGGCTATAAGGCCGATCAGGTCATTCGCTTCCCCGTCGCCCATCATGACGGCAATTTCTACGCCGACGAAGAGACCCTGAAGGAACTTGAGAACGAGGGACAGGTCGCGCTTCGATACGCAACGATAGAGGGAGACGTGAACGAGGCGGCAAACCCCAACGGCTCCCTCAACAATATCGCGGGCATCTATAACAAGGCGGGCAATGTGCTCGGCCTGATGCCGCATCCTGAACGGCTGATCAGCGACGCCCTTGGCGGCACTGACGGCAAAGTCTTTTTCGATCACCTCGTACAATCCATCGCCTGAGTAACCGAATGACCGAAATCACCCAAGAAATTGTTGCCGAGCATGGCCTGACGCCTGACGAATATACCCGTGTGCTGGATATTCTGGGGCGCGAGCCGAACCTGACGGAGCTTGGTATCTTCTCCGTGATGTGGAGCGAGCATTGCTCCTACAAATCCTCCAAGAAATGGCTGAAAACCCTGCCGACAGAGGCCCCCTGGGTGATCTGCGGGCCCGGCGAAAACGCGGGCGTGATCGATATCGGTGACGGACAGGCCGCCATTTTCAAGATGGAAAGCCATAACCATCCTTCGTTTATCGAGCCTTATCAGGGTGCGGCGACCGGCGTCGGCGGCATTATGCGCGACGTCTTCACCATGGGTGCGCGTCCTATCGCCAATATGAACGCGCTTCGCTTTGGCCGTCCCGATCATCCGAAGACCCGGCATCTCCTGTCCGGTGTCGTATCCGGCATCGGCGGCTATGGCAACTGCATGGGTGTGCCGACCGTCGGCGGAGAGACGAATTTCCATGCTTCTTATGACGGCAATATCCTCGTAAACGCCATGACGGTCGGCCTCGCCGATGCGGACAAGATTTTCTATTCGGCGGCTGCGGGCGTTGGCAACCCGGTTGTCTATGTCGGGTCCAAAACCGGGCGGGACGGCATTCATGGCGCGACTATGGCCTCCGCCGAGTTTGATAACGACAGCGAGGAAAAGCGGCCGACCGTGCAGGTCGGCGACCCCTTCACCGAAAAACTGCTGCTCGAAGCCTGCCTTGAACTGATGGCGACCGATGCCATCGTCGCGATCCAGGACATGGGCGCGGCGGGCCTCACCTCCTCCTCCTTCGAAATGGCGGACAAGGGTGGCGTCGGGATCGAGCTTAACCTCGACCTCGTGCCGATGCGCGAGGACGGCATGACGCCGTATGAGATCATGCTCTCCGAAAGCCAGGAACGGATGCTGATGGTCCTGAAGCCGGGCCGCGAGGAAGAGGCGCGCCGGATTTTCGAAAAATGGGAACTCGATTTCTCCGTCATCGGCAAGGTCACGGATACGGGCCGCATGATTCTAACAATGCATGGCGGCAAGGTCGCCGATCTTCCCGTTGCGCCGCTTGCCGATGCCGCACCGGAATATGATCGCCCCTGGGTGAAGACGGAACCCTCCGCTGTCATCAAGGGCGCGGATGTCACGGCGCCGAATGATCTGGGTGAAGTGCTTCTCAAACTCGTTGGGTCCTCTGAGATTGCCAGCCGCAAATGGATCTGGGAGCAATATGATCATATGGTCATGGGCGACACCATCCAGCGGCCGGGCGGCGATGCGGCCGTGGTCCGGGTGCATGGCACGGACAAGGGCCTTGCCATCACCACCGACTGCACGCCCCGCTATTGCTATGCCGATCCGGTCATGGGCGGCGCGCAGGCTGTTGCGGAAGTCTGGCGCAATATCACGGCGGTGGGCGCAAAACCCCTCGCCATCACCGACTGCATGAATTTCGGCAACCCCCAGCGGCCCGAGATCATGGGCCAGTTCGTCGGCTGTATCGAAGGCATGCGGAACGCCTGCACCATACTCGATTTCCCGGTTATTTCCGGCAATGTCTCGCTCTATAACGAAACCAACGGCACCGGCATTCATCCGACCCCGGCCATCGGCGGTGTCGGCCTGATGGCAAATATCGATAAAATGACCACCCTCGCCTTCAAGAACGAAGGCGACCTTGTTCTTCTTATCGGTACGCAAAAGGGCGAGATGGGGCAGTCGCTTTATTTGCGCGAGATGGAGGGCCGTGAAGAAGGCGCGCCGCCGAGCGTTGACCTTGAGGCAGAGCGGAAAATTGGCGATTACCTGCGCGAGATGATCGAAAAGGGCGTCGTTACCGCGGCCCATGATATTTCCGATGGCGGTCTTGCCGTCACCCTCGCCGAAATGGCGATGGCGGGGAATATCGGCGCGGATATCAGCCTTGATACGGACCTTCCCCTGCACGCAGCCCTGTTCGCCGAGGATCAGGGATGCTATGTTGTCACCATCCGGCCGGATGATTTCGAGTTGGTAGAGGGATTTGCGCTTGCGGAAGATATTCCCCTACACAATATTGGAACGATCGGTCATACTGATTTGAAAATCGACGGCGGCCTGACCATATCTGTAGAAAGCCTGAAACAGGTGCATCAGAACTGGATGCCGGATTTGATGGCCGTTCGGGTAAGCGAATAGGAGTTTTGTCCATGGCGATGGATGCAAGTGAAATTGAACGTCTGATCCGCGAAGGCATCCCCGATGCCAAGGTCGAAATCACCGATCTCCGCGGCGATGGAGATCACTATGCGGCCATGGTGGTGTCGGCAAGCTTTGTGGGCCTGCCCCGCGTACGCCAGCACCAGATGGTTTACGAGGCATTGAAGGGGAATATGGGCGATGCGCTGCATGCCCTCGCCTTACAAACCTCGGTTCCGGACGGACAATAGTTCATAACCAACATTAAGAAGGATCGATAAATGCTTGACCAGGCAACAAAGGATCGGATTTCCAACGAAATCTCCAGTAGCGATGTCGTGCTGTTCATGAAGGGCTCCGCCATCTTCCCGCAATGCGGCTTTTCGGCGACCGCCGTACAGATCCTCTCGCATCTGGATATCAAGTTCAAAGGCATCGATGTGCTGAGCGATCCGAGCATCCGCGAAGGCATCAAGGAATTCAGCCAGTGGCCGACCATTCCCCAGCTTTATGTGAAGGGCGAGTTTGTCGGCGGTTGCGATATCATGCGCGAAATGTTCGAAACCGGCGAGCTGCAGGAAATTTTCGAAGAAAAGCATGTCGCCCGCGCCTCTGCCTGAGGCCGTGCGGATCAGCATCTGACGATTTTAGGGGGATTGCGGCGATGGCCGAAAAGCTTGTTCTTTTCCTGATCGTCCATCTCCCCGCTTTCTTTTTTGATCTCCTCTATGGCTTCAAGCCGATCCGCATCGATGGACAGCGGCTCGATACCAAGGCACGCGTCCTTTGCGATATCGATAAAAAAATCGCGAAACCGGTGAAAGAAACGCCAATTGAGGAAACGCGCGCAGGGCTTGAGAAAGTTTCCGCGGCGCTTGGCGGCCCCCGCCCCTTTTTGAAATCAATCGACGATCTGACGCTGGAGACCGAGGCCGGCGCGATAAAGGCGCGGCTTTACAAGCCCGTCAATGATCCGGACCTTCCCGTCCTTCTCTATTACCATGGCGGCGGCTATATCCGGGGGTCCATCGAAAGCCATGACCGGCTTTGTGCAAGGCTCACGAAATTCGGCGGCTTTGCGGTTCTTTCCGTTGAATATCGCCTCGCGCCTGAAAATAAATTTCCGGCCGGGATAGAGGATGCCATTGCGGCCTTTCGCTGGTTGAAAAGCCATGCTGCGGACCATGGCCTTGATGGGGCACGCATCGGCGTCGGCGGTGACAGCTCGGGCGGTTGCCTCGCGGCGGTGGTGGCGCAAGCCACGCGGGATGATGAAGGCGGCGGGCCCGTTTTCCAGATGCTGCTCTATCCGACGCTCGACGGGCATCTCGCCGCCGATAGTCACAGGCTTTTTGCCGACGGTTTCTGCCTCACTTATGAGCGGATGTGCGATTATCGCGATACCTATCTCAATAATGCATCGGAGCGTGACGATGTCCGTGCCTCGCCCCTTCATAATCCTGACCTTGCGGGCCTCGCGCCCGCGCTTATCATCACGGCGGGGTTCGATCCCTTGCGTGATGAAGCGGAGGATTATGCCAAGCGACTTCAAGCGGCCGGTGTGAATGTCGGGCTGGTGCGTTTTCCCGGCATGATCCACGGCTTCATGTCGATGGCGCGGCTCTTGCCGCAGGCGAACAGGGCGACCCGTCAGGCCGCCGCTGCCTTTCGCCATATCATTTATCCAAACCCTGGATAGTTGAGCTCACGCGGCTTCCTCACCGCCGATCTTCTGCGCGAGTGCTGCCGCCAGGTAGTCATCAAGGTCGCCATCCAGAACCCCTTGCGCATTGCCCTTTTCAACGCCGGTGCGGAGGTCCTTCACCATCTGGTAGGGATGCAGCACGTAGGAGCGGATCTGATGGCCCCAGCCGATATCCGTTTGGCCATCGCGCGTTTCCTGCGCTTCCGCCTCACGCTTCTGCAATTCCAGCTCATAGAGCCGGGATTTCAGCATTTTCATGGCCGCCGCCTTGTTCTTGTGCTGAGACCGGTCGTTTTGGCACTGGACGACGACATTGGTCGGGATATGGGTGATCCGCACGGCCGATTCCGTCCGGTTCACATGCTGCCCGCCCGCGCCGGAAGCCCGGTACACGTCGATGCGGAGGTCCTTCTCGTCGATCTCCACCTCGATATCGTCATCAATGACCGGATAAACCCCGACGGAGGAAAAGCTGGTATGGCGGCGCGCGTTGGAATCGAACGGGGAAATCCGCACGAGGCGGTGAACGCCGCTTTCGGTCTTGAGCCAGCCATAGGCATTTTCGCCCGCGACCTCAATGGTGACGGATTTGAGGCCCGCCTCTTCGCCCGCGCTTTCTTCCAGCACCTTGACCTTGCAGCCATGCTGATCGGCCCAGCGCATATACATACGGAGCAGCATCTGCGTCCAGTCCTGGGATTCAGTGCCACCCGCGCCGGAATGGATTTCGACATAACAGTCGTTACCATCCACTTCGCCCGACAGCATGCTTTCAAGCCGCCGCCGGTTGACATCGGCCAGGAGAACCTGAAGCGCCTTCTCCGCATCCTTGATGGTGTCCTCGTCGTCCTCTTCCTCGGCGAGGGCGATCAGTTCGATATTATCTTCAAGCTCCTGCGCGATATTGTTATAGCCGTTCAGCGCATTTTCGAGGCTCGTGCGTTCGCGCATCAGGTTTTGCGCTTTCGAGGCATCGTTCCAGAGATCCGGATCCTCGACCAGGGCGTTCAGCTCATCGAGCCGTCGTGTCGCATTTTCCCAGTCAAAGATACCTCCTCAGCAGGGCCATACCCTGCTTGATTTCGTCGACAACCGACTGATGTTCGGCGCGCATAATCTACTCCATTCTCATGTCTTGAATTTATTTCGCGGAACCTAATCCGAATTTGGAAATCAGTAAAGCCCGCCGGTACCGGAACGAACGGCTTTTTCCTCCCGCTGCGTCGGTGTAAGGGGAGCATCACCGCTGAAACCCTCTTCCGAGCCATCGAGCACGTCGCGCTGGGAGAGCAGTTTGGTCGAGGTTTTGAAAGCCTCGAGGATGACATGCTTGTCGCCGGGCCGGGCGGGCTCACCGGTCTGGGCATTGATCCGCACGAGGCGGATGCCTTCGGGCACGCGGAATGGCGTGGCGGGCTTGTCTTTCAGCGCCTCTTCCATGAAATGCGTGAAAACCGGAGAGGAGACGGAGGAGCCGGTTTCGTTCCGACCGAGCGGCTTTGGCGTGTCGAAACCGATATAGACACCAACGGCAAGGTCAGGCGAGAATCCCATGAACCAGGTATCCTGACTGTCGTTGGTCGTACCGGTCTTGCCCGCGATCGGCTTGCCAACGGCCCTCACGCGCCAGCCGGTGCCGCGCTGCACCACCCCTTCCAGCATCGACACGATCTGGTAGGCCGTCGTCGCAGGAATGATCTGCTTGCGGTCATCGGGAAGCTCCGGCGGGTCCTGATCCTCAAATTCCACGGGGTTGCAGCCCTCGCATGGGCGTTTGTCATGACGGTAGACGGTCTTGCCGCGCCGATCCTGGATACGGTCAATGAGGGTTGGCGTGATCTCTTTGCCACCGTTCACAAGCTCTGCATAGGCCGTCGTGAGCTTGAGAAGCGTGGTCTCCCCCGCCCCGAGCGCCATGGCGAGCGACGGCATCAGGTTATCGTCGATGCCGAAGCGTTTTGCGTAATCCGCGACGATATCCATGCCGATGGCGCGGGCAAGCCGCACGGTCATCAGGTTGCGCGATTTTTCGATCCCGAGACGGAGCGTGCTCGGACCGTAAAATTCGTGCGAATAGTTCGCGGGTTTCCAGCGTTCGCCGTTCGGCTGGGTCAGCACGAAAGGCCCATCCATGATCTTGTCGGCGGGTGTGAAGCCGTTATCAAGCGCCGCGGCATAGACGAAGGGCTTGAAGGCCGAGCCCGGCTGCCGGTAGGCCTGGACCGCGCGATTGAACTCGGAGGCATCGGCGCTCCAGCCACCAACGATGGCGTCGATGCGCCCGGTATGAGGATCCATCGCGACGAGGCCGCCGGAGACTTTCGGGATCTGCTCGAGACCATAGAGATTGCCGGTGTCCGGCTCGTCCATTTTGGCAGTCTCCTCCTTGTCGCCCTCTTCATCTTCATCCTTCTCAGGCGTGTAATGGGAGACCAGGATCACATCGCCGACCGAGAGTACATCGGACATCTTGCCGATGGCCGGGCCGCGATGGGCGACATCGATAAATTCCCGGGCCCATTTTGCGCCGGCAATGGGCAGAATTCCTGCCGTCCGGTCGGAAAAGCCGATTTCCGCCTTCTTGTTCTCAAGCTTCAGCACAACCGCCAGCCGCCAGTCGCCGATCCCCTTCGGCACAGGGAACTGGGCGAGACGGACAGTCCAGTCCTCCTTCACTTCGAAATTGGAGAGTGGCCCGCGATAGCCATGGCGGCGGTCATAGGCCCGAAGCCCGCCCCGAAGGACCCGTTCGCCCAGCCGTTGCATCGAGGTCTGCATGGTGGTGCGCACCGACAGGCCGCCATCATAGAGCGCGCTTTCGCCGTAGAGGTCATAAAGCTCGCGCCGGACCTGCTCGACGAACCATTCCGCCTTGATGACCTCCGCATCGCCGCCGTGCTTGGCAAGAAGCGGTGTGTTCGTCGCCTCCCTCGCTTGCTCGGGGGTAATGTATCCTTCTTCCAGGAGGCGGCTGATGACCCAGTTGCGCCGGTCGAGCGCGCGGGTTGGATGGGTAAAGGGGTTATAGTTGTTGGGGGCCTTTGGAAGCGCACCGAGATAAGCCGCTTCGGCAATCGTGAGCTTGTTGAGCGGTTTGTCGAAATAATAGAGCGCCGCCGCCGCCACGCCGTAGGCCCGCTGACCGAGATAGATTTCGTTGAGATAGATTTCCAGCACCCGGTCTTTGGAGAGCGCGCGGTTGATTCGAAGCGCGAGAATGGCCTCTTTCGCCTTTCGCTTGTAGGACACCTCGTTCGTCAGCAGCATGTTTTTCGCTACCTGCTGCGTGATGGTGGAGGCGCCGACCAATCGCCGTCCCTGCCCAAGATTCTTGAGGTTGGTGACAAAGGCGCGGAGGATGCCTGAGAAATCGATACCTGGATGTTCGTAATAATTCTGATCCTCGGCCGAAATGAAGGCCTCCCGGACGATGGGTGGAATGGCCTCAATCGGCACGAACAGGCGGCGTTGATGCGCATATTCGGCAATCAGACTGCCGTCTGCTGCATGGACGCGGGTCATCACCGGCGGCTCATAATTGGCGAGCTGATCATATTCCGGCAATCCGCGGCCGAAATAATAGAAACCGTAGCCGACTACGCCAACGCCGACCACACCGAAAAACACGAGCAGCGCGAAGCAAAGCAGCAGGAATTTGGAAAAGCGCCTCATACAGGGTCCATCATGGCAAAACTAACCAGTTACTGAATATAGGATCAAAATACAATATTTCAGGCATATTTATGACCATTTATAGCGAGGAAAACTATTTCCGAGGTGTTGGTGGGCACCCGTGCGCCTTAAGGATCGACGCTGTTGAAATAATCGCTCACCGCCCGGGCAATCGCGCCTGCGATGCGCGCCTGTCCGGCACTCGAATTCAGCATTTTCTCATCTTCCCGGTTCGAGATGTAGCCTGTTTCCACCAGAACCGAAGGAACATCCGGTGCCTTTAGCACGCGAAAGCCCGCAAATCGGTGCGACCGGCCACGTGTTTTAATTTTAGATTTGGCAAGTTCGGGAAGGATCATTTCCGCCAGCCGGACGGAAAAATTCATCGTTTCGCGCTGCGCGAGATCAATCAGGATGCCCTGAACGGTATCGTCCTGGGCACTCAAATCCACACCGCCGATGACGTCCGACTTGTTGGCGTCATGGGCAATCTCCGCCGCTTCGTCGTCCGAGGCTGTCTCGGACAGGGTATAGACGGTCGCACCCCGGAAATCGGGCCGGCTGATCGAATCGGCATGAATGGAGATGAACATGTCCGCATTCGCCTGTCGGGCGACATTTACCCGTTCGCGGAGCGCAAGGAAAGTATCGTCATCGCGCGTCAGGATCGGATGGTAGTTCGGCTTTTTCGAGAGGATCGCGAAGAGCTTCTTGGCGATGGCAAGCGTGACGTTCTTCTCGTAGGTTCCGCTCCGGCCGATGGCGCCGGGGTCAATCCCGCCATGGCCCGCATCTATGACGACAGTGTATTTCCGTTCCGCCGGGGTTTCGACGACCGGCTGCTGTGGCGCGGAAAGCTCGCTCGCAAGCCGCTGCTCACGCCGTTCCTTCACCTCAATCATGAAACTCGCCTGATCCGTCGGCTTGATATCGATGAAAAAGCGGTAGGGTTTTCCGGCAGTTGGCGGCAGCACGACGGTTCGCAAAATTTCAACCGGTCCCTTCACATCCAGCACAACGCGGGATGTATTCTTCTTGAACAGGCCATAGCGGTAATTCTCAATCAGGCCCCTGTTGCGCGGTGCATTTTCGTTGGCCTTCCAGTCCAGCTCCGGCATGTCGATGACGATACGATAGGGATTGGCCAGCAGGAAAAGATTAAAGGCGGGCTTCTCGCTCATTTCCATGACGAAGCGCGTGCGGTTACCATGCAGCCCCATGCGTACTTCCGTCACGTCGATTGCCGGGGACGCCCATGTGCTTGCCGCTGCGCCAGCCAAAAGCAGGAGGGCCAGCAAAACAGTTCGGAAAAAGCGATTGAAGATATCCATATCCGGTTTCACGTAACTTTGAACTTTATACTCGCAATAACTGGTCGGGGACGAAACGGGCCTAAACTAACGGTTTCAGTCTCGCTAATCAATGAACACGGTCCCGCCGGATGATATTTTTTCAATTACAGCGCATTATTCGTTTGGTGTCTGTGATACAAAAAAGCTATCATTACATTATGAGTTCCTGTGGTCAGTCCCGTATCTCTCGGACCGAGAGTGGGCGGCGCCGTTTCCGACAGCTTTTGCAGGCATTGAATTTTCAATCCCCGGAGCGTCAGGCAGCAGCGCTTAAGACAATGCAGTGAAAGAAAGTGAAACAGAGACCGTTCTCCTGTCGA
>SBHH01000084.1 GCA_006226265.1 Alphaproteobacteria bacterium
ACTTGCCTGAATTTTTGGTTGTTTGCCGGCCGGTTTCTGGCATCATGGCCAGACAGGGAATGGAGGCAGAAGCCTCACAAAAAATGAGAACTGGGAGAAAATGATGGCGGGATCATTCAGAAACTTCAACACGTCCTTTGTCACGCTGGCGGATGTCGAGGAATTCGAAAAGACACCGGCGGTGGAAAGGGTCCCCTATCAGAATATCTATGAGGCCTTCGTTGGCACGGTTCAGGCCAACCCGGACAAGGAAGCGATTGTCGCGCTGCCGCCCGGTGATCCGATGGCCGACGGGGTGTCAATCAGCTTCAGCCAGTTTCTGGGCCGGGTCAATCAGGCGGCCAATATGTTTCTGGGCGCCGGGTTATCTGAGGGGGAAACGGTCACGAGCCTTTTGCCGCTCTGCCCGCAGGCCATGTTCACGTTGCTGGGGGCAGAGGCCGTCGGCATCGTCAATTCGATCAACCCCTTGCTGGAACCTGAGCATATCCTAGGAATTGCCAAGGCGGCGAATGCGACGATCCTGATGGCGACCGGTCAGGCGCTCAGCCCCGAGCTTTGGGCGAAGGCCACCTATGTCATCGAACATCTGCCGAGCCTGAAGGCCGTCTATGTTTTGGGCGGCGGCGCGGAATGCGACGGACAGAAGATCAAACCGCTCGATCCGGAGCTTGCGGCGCAGGATGCGAGCAAAATTAATGGCCGGACGGATCGCGGACTTGATGAAATCGTCGGCTATTATCACACCGGCGGCACGACCGGCGTTCCGAAACTTGCGCCGCATACCAACCGGATGCAGCTCGCGCAGATCGCCTCCAGCGGATTCGGCATGGGATATTCCTCCGCTGACAAGGCGATTGCGGGCCTGCCGATGTTCCATATCAGCGGCTCCATCGTTGTCGGGTTGGTGCCGATCCTGAATGCCGCGACGCTGGTGATTGCAAGCCCGATGGGCTTTCGCGATCCGCTGGTCATCGGCAATTACTGGCGACTGGTCGAGAAATACGGGATCACGATCCTGGGCGGTGTGCCGACCATGTTGTCGGCGCTTCTGAACATGCCGATCGGCGACAGCGATATCAGTTCGCTCCGCTGCGGCATGACGGGGGGCAGCGCCGCCCCGGTCGAAGTGCTGAAAGCCATCACCAAGATGACTGGCGTCAACATGCTGGAAGGCTACGGCATGACCGAAGTGACTTCCTTCACGACGATGCAGCCGCAAAATGGCGAGCCTCGCTTTGGCTCCGTCGGGATCCGGCTGCCTTATGTCGAGATCGCCGCCGTGCATCTCGATGCGGACAACAATATTACTGGCTTTGCGGAAGCGGACGAGATCGCCAATATCGTGATGCGGGGCATCTGCGTGATGCCGGGTTATGTGCAGACGGAATTCAACCAGAAAGCCTTCACGGAGGAAGGCTGGCTCATTTCCGGCGACCTCGGGCGGATCGACAAGGACGGCTTTATCTGGCTCACAGGCCGGGCGAAGGACCTGATCATCCGGAGTGGTCATAACATTGACCCTGCGATCATCGAGGAAGTGCTGCATGAGCATCCGATGGTGGAGCTTGCCGCCGCGGTCGGACGACCCGACAGCTATGCCGGAGAAATTCCTGTCGCCTACGTCCAGTTGAAGCCCGATGCCAAGATCACGCCGGAGGAACTTCAGGATTTCGCGCGCCAGCATATTGCCGAGCGGGCGGCGAACCCCTCCAATCTCTATATCATCGATGTCATGCCGCTCACCGGGGTGGGCAAGATTTTCAAGCCTGCCCTCCGTCATGATGCGGCGGTTAAGGTGTTCGATGCGGAGCTTGCCCCGCTTCGGGAGAACGGGACGGAAATTTCGGTGGCGGTGGAGAACCATCCGGTCCATGGGAGCTTAGCGACCGTCACGGCCTCCGGTGGGGATGAAGGGGTGATCCGGGCTGCCATCACCGATAAGCTCGGTCCCTATACCATGCGTCATGAAATCGTTTGGCAGGGCTGACGAACATAAATTTAGGGGGCGGGGAACAAAATTCTGTCCTCCGTCTTGCAGCCTTTCTATTCTCCGCTAGGTTAAAACCGTTCCCCTTTGAAGGAGTTGACCGATGCCGCTTCGCAACCCCATTACCGATCTTCCGACCCATGAGGTGACCAATGTGCCGCCGCTTCTGGGAGACCAGGACCTCTACGCCAAGGATCGCGTGCTGCAGGAAGGCTTGAAGCGCGAAGGCGCGGGTTGGGCCGAGGAAATCGTTGCCGGTTTCGGCCGCAAGGCAGGAACCGAGGAAGTAATGGAATGGGCCAATCAGGCGAACCGCTATGCGCCGGAATTAAAGGCGTTCGACCGGAACGGGCGGCGCATCAATCAGGTAACCTTCCATCCGGCCTATCACAACCTGATGGACCTTGCCATTTCCAACGATCTGCCGACCTTCGCCTGGAATAATCCGAAGCCCGGCAATCATGTGGCCCATGGCGCGCTTTCCTATCTTCTCAATCAGGTGGAAGGGGGGGTGCTTTGCCCGATGGCGATGAGTTACGCGGTGCTGCCCGCCCTGAAAGCCACGCCATCGATTGCCAATGAATGGATCCCCCGCCTGCTGGCCCGCGAGTACGACGCTCGCGACATTCCGGCGGCGGAAAAGAAAAGCATTACCATGGGCATGTTCATGACTGAGAAGCAGGGCGGATCGGATGTCCGCGCGAACTCGACCAGGGCGCGGCCTGAAGGCGACGCGACCGGTCCCGGCGCGCCTTATATTTTAAGCGGGCATAAATTCTTCTGCTCCGCCCCCATGTCGGATGCCTTCCTCTCGCTTGCCTATACGGAGAGCGGTTTGAGCTGCTTCCTGCTGCCACGCTGGAAGCCCGATGGAAACCGCAACGGCCTCTATATCCAGCGGCTGAAAGACAAGCTCGGCAACAAATCCAATGCGTCGAGCGAAATGGAACTGGTCGAAACCTGGGGCCTGATGCTGGGGGAGGAGGGGCGCGGCGTGCGCACCATCATCGATATGGTTCAGGGCACGCGCTATTACTGCGCCATCGGCTCCGCCGCCCTGATGCGGCAGGCGCTGGTCCAGGCGCTCCATCACACAAGCCATCGCTCCGCCTTTCAGCGAAAGCTGATCCAGCAGCCGCTGATGCGAAATGTCCTCTCCGATCTCGCGATTGAATCCGAGGCGGCCACGACCCTGTTCCTTCGTTTGGGGCGTGCCATCGGGGAAGGAGAGAGTGATGAGGGCGCCGCCTCTCTCGCCCGGCTCGGCACGGCCATCGGCAAATACTGGATCTGCAAACGCGCACCCGGCCATGTCTATGAGGCCATGGAATGTCATGGCGGCCCCGGTTATATCGAGGAAAGCATCCTTCCCAGGCTTTATCGCGAAACACCGGTTAATAGCATTTGGGAGGGATCAGGCAATGTCATCTGCCTCGATGTTCTCCGCGCGCTACAGAAGGACCCGGCGGCGCTTCCCGTCTTCTTTGCCGAGATTGAACTGGCGCGGGGCGGCCATTCGGCGCTGGATGCGCTGATTGATAGCCTGAAATCGGAGATGAAAGCGCCCGGTGATTTTGAAACTCGCGCCCGCCGCATCACGGAAATGATGGCGCTCGCCTGGCAGGGGGCGCTTCTGGTGCAGCATGCGCCGAACGCGGTTTCCGATGCCTTCTGCGCCGCGCGGATCAACGGGCCCTGGTCCGGGGCCTATGGCTCCTTGCCGGGGGATACGGACTTCGCGGCGATACTGGAACGGGCCGGCGCGGAAATGTGAGGGAAAGGTTTCCTCAGATCGCCGCCTTCTGCCGCTTGCGGTAGTTAATGAGGGTGATCATCTTGTCATCGGACCCTTCGGCGGGTTCCACCTGCACATCGCGTGGATGAAGTTTTCGTCCATCCTCCGCCCGAACGGTGACGGGGGGGATCGGCGCGCCGGTTTTCTTATCCAGAAGCCGCATGCGGGGGCCCGCCGGGTTCGGCGCATATTTTTCCCCCCAGTCCATCAGGGAGAGAAGCACGGGATAGAGATCGAGGCCCTTTTCCGTCAGCACATATTCGTTGGCGCGTCCGTCCGTTGCACTCCGCCGCCGCATCAGGATGCCGTCCGCGGTGAGGGAGCGAAGCCGCGCGCTCAGGACCGTCGGCGAGATTTCAAGATGGGTTTGGAAATCATCAAACCGCTTGATCCCGTGAAAGGCGTCGCGGATAATCAGCAAGGTCCACCATTCGCCGATCTGGTCGAGGGTGAGGGCAACGCTGCAATCGAATTTTTTTAAGTCGGTTCTGCTCATTTTTCTGCCGGACAGGGTGCTCCCAGCTGCAATTTTAGAGAATGATCAACAAATCGGTTGCGGCGGGCAGGCGGCCCTCATATAACTACAGTAACAGTAGCTAATTGGAGGCATCCATGCAAACAAGAATAACAAAATTATTTGGTATCCAGCATCCGATCATTCAGGGAGGGATGCATCATGTGGGATATGCGGAGCTTGCCGCCGCTGTCTCGAACGCGGGCGGACTTGGCATTATCACCGGTCTGACCCAGAAGACGCCTGCCGACCTTGCGAACGAGATTGCGCGCTGCAAGGACATGACGGACAAGCCCTTTGGCGTGAACCTCACCTTCCTGCCGAGCTTCACCGCGCCGCCGTACCCCGAATATATCGAGGCGATCGTGAAAGGTGGCGTCAAAATCGTCGAGACGGCGGGCCGGAGTCCTGAAGCCTATATGCCACAGCTGAAAGACGCAGGCATCAAGGTCATTCATAAATGCACCTCCGTCCGGCATTCCTTGAAAGCGCAGCGCATTGGTTGCGATGCCGTCAGTGTCGATGGCTTCGAATGCGGCGGTCATCCGGGCGAAGATGACATCCCGAACATGATCCTGCTGCCCCGCGCGGCGGAAGAGTTGGAAGTGCCGTTCGTTGCCTCCGGCGGCATGGGAAATGCGCAGCAGCTTGTTGCTGCACTTGCCCTCGGTGCGGACGGGATCAATATGGGCACCCGCTTCATGGTGACCAAGGAAGCGCCGGTCCATCAGAATGTGAAGGACGCCATCATCGCGGCGAGTGAACTGGACACTCGCCTCATCATGCGGCCTTTGCGGAATACCGAGCGGGTCCTCAATAACAGCGCCGTCGAGAAGGTGCTGGAGATCGAGAAGGAGAAGGGCGCAGGCACGAAGATCGAGGATATCGTCGATCTGGTGGGCGGTGTCTATCCGAAGGTCATGGGCGCGGGCGATATGGATGCCGGTGCCTGGAGCTGCGGCATGGTCGCTGGTCTGATTCATGATAATCCGACCTGCAAGGAGCTGATTGATCGCTTGATGAGCGAAGCGGAAAGCATCATCAAGGGCCGTCTGGAAGGCCTGCTCTCCGCCTGATCCTATAAAAGCTAATAAAAAAGGCCGGGTTGCTCAACGCGCCCGGCCTTTTTGTTTGCCCTGTCAGCGGCCTTTCCAGACCGGCTTTCTTTTCTCGACATAGGCGCGGCGCGCTTCCTTGCTGTCTTCTGACGCAAAGGCAAGCGAGATTGCATCGAGTGCGGTCCCCGGCACGGCACTGAAATCCATGCTTTCGGTCCGGAAGATCATTTCCCGTGCCGCCCTGAGGCCGACTGGGGAAAGCGCCGCGAGTTTTGCCGCCAGCTTTCGGGTCTCGCTCATCAACTCATCCGGTTCAACTGCGCGGGTGATCAGGCCATACTGGTCGGCCTGTTTGGCGGAGATAGGCTCCCCTGTCAGGATCAGCTCCGCCGCCTTCATCCGGCCGATCAGTTGCTGCAAATGCCAGACATGCATGCCGGGCGGGGCCGCGAGGTTGGGGACGCCGGGATAACCGAACTTCGCATCTTTTGCGGCCAGCACCATGTCGCAGGCGAAGGCGAGGGTGCAGGCCCCCTCCATCGCGTAACCATGAACGGCGGCGATGATCGGCTTTTTAAGGGCGCGCACCCGGCGCGTCATATCGACATAAAACCGGCTCATGAAGGCTTTCATCTCGACCGGACCGTAAGTGTCGAGCAATTTCAGATCAACCCCGCCCGAAAGACCTCGACCGTGCCCGCAAAGGATGATGACCTTCACCGCCTCATCCGCATCGGCGAGATCGAGGGCGGCTAAATATTCCTCGGTCATTTCCGGCGTGATGACATTGGCGGGAGGATTGTCGAGGGCGATTTCTGCAATCCCCTCCGTCACCTCATAGTGGAGCAGGGAGAAATTTTCCTGGGTCATGATCTCATGTCCTTCTTCATTGTTATTTTTGTCCGGATATCACCTTCCGGTATTTTTTGGCTGGATCGGGACGCGATCCTGACGCATTCTGGAGAGTGATATCTTGTTTCGGGGCGCGGAACAAAGAAAAATAAAAAGAGGAAAAGATGGATACGCCTGCGTTTAAAGAGTTGTTGTCTCGCTTCATGACGGCGGCCGAGGCTGGGGATGGCGAAGCTTTCGCCCGCTGCTTTACCGAGGATGCGATCTATCACGACTATGTCTATGGCGACCATCAGGGACGTGCCGACATCGCCCATATGATGTCCGATCTTTTTCATCGCGATGCGGGCAATGACTATCGCTGGGAAATGTTCGATCCGATCTGTGAAGGCGATCTCGCCTATGCCTGGTCGCTTTCGGCTTTCACCTCGACAGTGCCGGAATTTGCGGGTCAGCGGGTGGTGATCGACGGGATGAGCCGATTTGAACTTCAGGGCGGCCTGATCAGGGATTACCGCGAATCCGTGAACGGTGGCGTTGCCATGGCGCAGTTGGGCGTCCATCCCGAACGGCTCGCCAAGGTATGTGCAAAATGGGGACGGCAGCTTGTCGCGATGCCGGAAACAGCCGAATTCCTCGCTCGCGACAAGGGGAGCCCAAAAGGCGGGGGAGGATCGGACTGAAGGAGGATGATGTCATGAGTATATCCCCTTCAAGTGAAGAAGAAATTCCCGCCGGCATTCCTTACCGCCCGCTTCTGATGACCCTCGCCATGCAGACGATT
Source organism: Alphaproteobacteria bacterium (assembly GCA_006226265.1). Lineage (GTDB taxonomy): Bacteria > Pseudomonadota > Alphaproteobacteria > Sneathiellales > Sneathiellaceae > Sneathiella. Next base: position 6,994 of record SBHH01000084.1, read on the forward strand.
GCAACCATGGCTGCCTTTTCCGCGCCGACCATCGCGCCGGCCATTGTCGAGGATTTGCATGTTGACGGAACGATGATCGGCTTCTTCGTCTCGACCGTTTATGGCATCGGCATTTTCTCCGCCGTTCTTTCGCCTGACTTTATCCTGCGTTTCGGTGCTGTCCGGGTCGGACAGTTCGTCATGCTGGGAACGGTCGCGATGCTGGCCATCGGCGGATCGGACGGATTGCTGGGACTTGGCATTTGCGCGGTGGTTCTCGGCATCGGCTATGGCGCGACCGCGCCGGTCTCGACCCATTTGTTGATCCCGCGAACGCGTCCGAAAGTGCTCAACCTCGTCTTTTCGATCCGGCAGATCGGCGTGCCGCTCGGCGGTGTCGCGGCGGCGCTCTGCCTGCCGCTTCTGACCGTTGCCTTTGGTTGGCGCATGGCGTTTTTTGCGCAGATCATTCCCGCTGTCCTGCTGATCATAATTTTCCAGCTGCACCGGAAGTCCTGGGATGCGGACCGGAACCCGGATCACCGGCTCCTGAAATCGGAAGGGCTGCGGCCCCTTTATCTCCTTCGCGATGACAAGCTGATGCGGGTTCTTGCGACGGCAAGTTTTGCCTATGCAGGCATACAGCTTTGCTTCATCGGTTTCATGTCGGTTCATTTGACCCATAAAACAAATCTCGATCTCGTGGCGGCGGGACAGGCGCTGGCGCTCTATCAGATTTCAGGGGTGGCGAGCCGTCCGGTCTGGGGTTGGCTCGCCGATAAATATCTTTCCGCCATCCGGCTTCTGGGGCTTTTGGGCCTTATCATGGCGCTCGCGGCAGTTGCGGCGGGGCAGCTTTCCGAAAACTGGCCGATTATCGCCATCTGGCTTGTCTGTATCGTCGCAGGTGCAACAGCGAGCGGTTTCACCGGTATTGCCTATGGCGCTTTCGCGGCCTATGGCGGTAAATACCGGACCGAGGCGACGGCCTTGGGGTCCAGCGCGATGTTCGCGGGCGTTCTGATCCTGCCGACGGTTTTCGGCGTGATCGTGGGGCGGTTCGGCGATTATGCCGAGGCCTATGGTATTTTGGCCGTCATTGCTCTTCTGACAGGCCTGATGCTGATCTTCGTCAAAATGCCGGAACGCGAAAAACCCTGAACAAACGGAAAACCCGCCGGCTATGACGTATTTTACGCTTCCCTCCGGCATTGCTTGTCCCTAGTCTTAACCCAAAGCAAAACAATAAAAATGGAGAAAAACAATGGATATCGTTGGTCTGGGCCTGCATTACGAGGAATTGCCGATTGGCCGTCAGTTCAAGACGATCGGACGGACGGTGACGGATGCGGATATCGTCAATTTCATCAATTGCACCGGTATGACCGAAGTGCTGTTCATCGATCAGGAATATCTGAAGGAACATTCCGATATCAAAGGCCGGGTTGCGCCAGGGGCGCTTGCCTATACGATTGCCGAAGGTTTGCTCGTCCAATCCACAATGCAGCATACGGGCCTTGCTTTCCTTAATATGGAGCTCAATATCCTCGGGCCGGTCTTCGCGGGCGACACCATTCATGTCGAATGCGAGGTGATCGAGGCGCGCATGACCTCTAAGGGCGGGCGAGGCCTTGTCCGCACCCGGAACAAAATTATCAACCAAAAGGGCGAAGTGGTCATCGAATACACGCCGCTTAGGATGATCAAATGCCTTGATGGAGCATAGGATCATCCCTTGTTCGGGGCACGTTATCCCTCTCTTTTGCAATGATCCGCGGCAGAGGCCCCGGCGATTTTGCCGAAAACCGCGCCGTTGATCAGACCGCTACCGCCTGGGTAATTGTGGTAGAAGATGCCGCCCACAATTTCCCCCGCCGCGAAAAGGCCGGGGATGGGGGCCTGATCCGTGCTCTGGACGGCGGCCGTCGTATCGATACGAAGTCCGCCAAAGGTGAAGGTAATGCCACAAGTGACGGCGTAGGCCTCGAAAGGTCCGGTATCGAGCGGATTGGCCCAGTTGGATTTTGGAAGCGAAAGCCCTTCTGTTCCTCGCCCGTCCTTCACATTTGGATTGAAGGGGATGTCCTTTTTGACGGCGGCGTTGAAAGCTTTAACCGTTTCAAGGAAACGCGCGGGCTCGACCCCTTCGAGCTTGCCTGCGAGGTCTTCAAGGCTGTCCGCGGAAACTTTCGTCACCTGCCGGATGCGGTATTCATCACGGAGGAGATGTGTCACTTTCGCATCGAATATCTGCCAGGCGAAGTTGCCGGTTTGCGCCAGAATTTCCCGGCCATATTTGGCGTAAGTATAGTTCCGGAAATCCGCGCCTTCATCGACGAAGCGTTCCCCCTCTGCATTCACCAGAATGCCGAAAGGGTAGGAATGCTTCTGGAAACCGTCGCCTACCGCAAGGTCACCGAATTCCGGCGCGTTGCGGTCCCAGCCGACGGCATGGCAGCCGGACCAGTTGCCCGCCGTGCTCGCGCCGATTTCAAGCGCCATGCGGATGCCGTCGCCATTGTTGAAGGCAGTGCCCCGCACTTTCGCGAGATCCCATGTCGGGCCAAGGTAACGGGTGCGCATTTCCGGGCTCGACTGAAAGCCGCCCGAGGCAAGGACGACCGATTTCGCCGCAATTTCCTCGATCTTTCCCTTATGGCGGATTTTAAGGCCGGTCACGGCGTTCCCGTCGGTCAAAATGGAAAGCGCGCGCGCCTCATATCGGATATCGACGCCGTTCCTTTTCGCAATTTCCGTCAGCGCATCGACAAGGCCCGGCCCGCCGCCAACAGCCTCCACGGTCAGGCCGCCCCAGAATTTGAACTTGCCGTCGACTTTAAAGGCCTGCCGCCCGTAAATGGGCACGAACCGCACGCCTTTTTCGCGCATCCAACGGATCGTGGAGAAGCTGCTCCGGATCAGGGTTTCACAGAGATCGGGGTTCGTCCGGTACTGGGTGACGCGGAACATGTCATCGAAGAACTGATCTTCCGTATAGGTACCGAAATCAGTCCGGGCGATTTCCTCTTCCGATAGGTCCGGCATAACTTCGCGCAAATCCTCCACCCCGTTATAGGCGAAGCGGATGGCGCCCGCCGTGAAGCGGGAATTGCCGCCGTTAAGGGCCTCCGGTGCACATTCAAGAACCAGCACTTTTGCGCCTTTTTCAGCCGCGCTCAATGCCGCGCAAAAGGCCGCGTTCCCGGCACCAACAACAATCACATCATACGTCTTCTCAGTCATTCGTTTCCTCCAGGCTCGCGTCATAGTCGGCCCGTGTCATACCGGAAATCTGATTGATCAGAACCGGGAAATATTCTGCGCCAAAGCCTGCCGCGCTCGATCTTTCCAGCATCTTTTTGGCTAGCTCGGCGGAGGCAGCGGGAACATTGAAATCATGGGCGAGCTCCAGCGCGTAAGTGATGTCCTTCAAGGCATAGTCGGTCGCAAAGGCGGCAAGGGGGAAGCGGTTCGGCATCATGGCTTTGCGCCCGTGATTTCGAAGCGCGAAACTGTCGGCGGAGCCGAGGGAGAGCACATCGATCAGTGTTTCGCGGGAAACACCGGCCCGCTCCGCCGTGACCATGGCCTCGGACAAGGCAACAACGGTCTGAAAGAGAACCATGTTGTTCATCAGCTTCATGACCTGTCCCGTGCCGATGCCGCCGCAATGGGTGATTTCCTCCGCCGCCGCCGCAAGATAGGGGCGGATGCGAGCGAACAGATCTTCCTCGCAGCCCACCATGATGCTGAGCGTGCCGTCGATGGCCGCCTGCCGGGTGCGGGCAACCGGGGCATCGGCAAATTCGATCCC
>SBHH01000360.1 GCA_006226265.1 Alphaproteobacteria bacterium
TATGATCGATCATATCGCCGGTTGCAACCTTGTGATCGGTGAGGCCGCTCAAATAGACCATGTGATTGTCCTTGCCCCCGCCCGTGAGGCCGATGTCCGTCTCGCGCGCTTCGCCGGGGCCATTCACGACGCACCCAATGACCGAGAGCGTGAGCGGCGTCTGGATATGCGCGAGCCGCTCTTCGAGCGTTGCTACGGTTTTTACGACCGGGAAGGCCTGCCGCGCGCAAGAGGGGCAGGAAATGATGGTCACGCCGCGCCGACGCAGACCCAGACTTTTCAGGATTTCAAAACCTGCCTTCACTTCCTCGACCGGATCGGCGGAGAGGGAGACGCGGATCGTATCGCCGATACCGGACCAGAGCAGCATGCCCATACCAATGGAGGATTTGACCGTGCCGGTCGAAAGCCCGCCCGCCTCGGTGATGCCGAGATGGAGCGGATAGTCGCAGGCCTCCGCCAGCCCCTGATAGGCGGCGACAGCGAGGAAGACGTCAGAGGCCTTCACGCTGATCTTGAAATTGAAGAAATCGTTATCTTCAAGAATGCGCGCATGATTAAGGGCGCTTTCGACCATCGCCTCGGGACAAGGCTCGCCGTATTTCTCAAGCAGTTCGCGTTCCAGGCTGCCGGCGTTCACACCGATCCGCATGGAGCAGTTATGATCGACGGCGGCCTTCACCACTTCGCGCACCCGGTCAGCGGAGCCGATATTGCCGGGATTGATCCGAAGGCAGGCGGCCCCTGCCTCGGCGGCCTCGATCCCGCGCTTGTAATGGAAATGAATATCAGCGATGATCGGCACCCGCGCCTCGCGGACGATTTCTTTAAGCGCCTTCGTGCTCGCCTCATCGGGGCAGGAAACCCGCACCATATCGGCGCCTGCCTCCTCCAGCGCGCGGATCTGTTCGATCGTCGCCTTCGCATCGGAGGTCAGCGTATTGGTCATCGACTGCACCGTAATCGGTGCATCGCCGCCGACCGGCACGTCGCCCACAAATATCTGGCGGGACTTGCGGCGGATGATTTCGCGATAGGGTCTAATGCTCATGTGAGTGCAACTTTTCAGTTTCGGCGTTCAAAAACGCGGGCAACGTGATTTGCCGCATAAAATGGCTGTGAATGACAGAAATTACAAGCCAAACCTCAAAGCATCTCCGTGAAAGGCCCTTGCCTTACTGAGCCGCGCCATTCCCGAGCAGATTATCGGCAACCAAAGGCACATCGCGGAGGATCGCCCCGCTCCCGCCAAGGGAGGAGATTTTCCGGCCATCCACACGGATTTCAAGCCCGCCTGCATTTCCAGTCGTCAATTTCAAGTCCGGCTCGTTCGGCGCCATATAGACGTCACCTGGCTTCAGAACGCGCGAGAGGAGTTTGTCCGCGTCCGACCGGACCTCAACCCAGCTTTCTTCCGTCGCCCGGACAACAACCCGTGCGTCCTTGTTCTCGACCCCGAAAGTACGAGGCATCGGGCTGTCCTGATCCTCCTCCGACGCGGCGTTTGACGCAGACGCGACTTTCATCGTCGATTGCGGATAGCTGCTCACGGGCAGTTTCGGGGCTGTCGTGGGTGTCTCCACGACTTTCATTTCCGGCTCCTCTTTCGCAAGAGAGGATGCACTCTCATCCTGCGTGGCCGCGATGTTTTCGGTCTTATTCTCGTTGGAGGAAGGGTCTGCCTGCGCCGGGTCGAATTTTTCTGCGGCTGCAACTTCGGCCTTTTCCGCAGGCGTCTCGCCTGCAACCGCGGCCTCTACCTTTTTTTCAATCTCTTCGGCCTTCTTCTCGAAACTGCCGGACAGCATCGGCTTGGATGTTTCGCTCTTTTCCCCTGTGTCATTCTTTTCTGCTGCAGTCTTCGCCATGCCGACAGGATTTTCCACCTCTTCCATCTTTTTGGAAGCGGGGCCGCTTTCTTTGGGTTTGCTCATTCCGTCCGCATCAGTGTTCGAATCTGCGGCCGTCTGGTCATCGCTATCTTCGGGACGGGAAATGGCAATGGTATCGGTTTCGTTTTCGCCCATGACATTCCCGGCAGCTGGACTTTCCTGGATTTTCTTAGCGAGATTTTCCGGCAATTCAGCAACCCGCTCGAAATCAAGATTTTCGCTTTCCTGATAAAGAATCCAGCCCGCAAGCAGCACCAGTGCGAGCACAAGGGAACTGAGCAATAGCCCGCCACCCGGAATGCGGCCGCCCGAGGTTGGTTCCGGAAAGGCGAGGGAGGGAGCGCGAAGGCCGCCCGCCCCTTCCTGTTTGTAGAGATCAACAATTGCAACCGCATCCAGATCAACGAGATTGGCATAGGAGCGCAGGAAGCCCGTCACGAAGGCCTGACCAGGCAACCGGTCATATTCCCCTTCCTCCAAAGCCTGCACCTGCGTCGCCCGGAGACGGAGAATTTCAGCGATATCATGTATCGAAACCCCCTTGGCCTCCCGCGCCTCGCGCAGGCGGCGGCCAACAGTGATCAAATCCTCATCCTGAATTTCATCGCTTAGGGAGTTGTCCGCCTCCTCTTCACCAAGAGAGGGACGATACTGCCCTTTTGTTGTTCCCTTGAAAAGCGATCGTTGCTTGTAGCTATGCGGCTCTTTCTTTTTCCCAGCCATGTCACCCCTAGTACTCTTGCTTTCGCCGACCTGAAATCATTAAATGCCGCCGACGGCCCCGGGAAACAGCCCTACGCCCCAATTGAGGGCAGAATTATGACCAACCCGGCATAATTATACTATGATCGAATGATCACGTGCAAATGCCCGCAACTGATCACGTACCGAATGATCCCGCACGCCGCACAGGCTACGGACAAACGGCTCGATCTTGCCAATATCGGCGCTCAATGCCATTTCCTTGACCGGTCCCATCATTTCCGGCGACATCGAGAAATTCCGGTAGCCAAGGCCCATCAGCGCCATGACCTCCAGCGGCCGCCCGGCAATATCTCCGCAGACCGAAAAGGGTGTCTTCGCCTCTTCGCAAGAGCGGGCGATCTGCCGAAGAAGAGACAAAAGGCTCGGACTCAAAGTGTCATAGCGGTCGCTGATGATCGGATTGCCTCTGTCGACCGCAAAAAAGAACTGCATCAGATCGTTCGATCCGATTGAGACGAAATCCACCTCGCGCAGCAGCTGCGGCAATTGCCAGACAATGGACGGCACCTCGATCATGGTGCCGACGTTGACTTTTGAAGGGCCGCCGCCATTGCGCTTTTTGGCCCGCTCGATCTCTTTGTTGAGGATCGCCTTTGCTTCCAGAAACTCGGATACTTCGGCAATCATCGGAAACATCAGAGACAATTCCCGCCCCGCCGCTGCGCGGACCATGGCGCGAAGCTGACTGCGAAGGAGCGCCGGGCGGTCAAGGCCGATGCGGATCGCGCGCCAGCCAAGCGCCGGATTTTCTTCCGGTTTTGTCCTGAGATAGGGCAGCATCTTGTCGCCACCGACATCCAGGGTGCGGAAAACCACGGGCTTACCGTTCAGCTTGTCGAGAACACCTGAATAAAGCTCTGTTTGCTCATCGACCTTTGGCATCTGGGAGCGGACCATGAATTGCAGTTCAGTCCGGAACAGCCCAATCCCGTCGGCACCGAAATCATGGAAATGGTCGACGTCGATGAGGAGGCCCGCATTGACATTGAGGATGAGTGACACACCATCTTTCGACTGGTTCGGTTTGTCGCGGAGCGCGGCATATTTGGCCTGCCGTTCCTCGCGCTGGCGCATGCTGCGGTAAAAGGCCTCCTGCACATCTTCAGCAGGGCGCAGGAAGACCTGGCCATGCTCACCGTCGGCAAGGATGAAATCGCCGGTTTCAGCAGTCTCGATCACTTCCTCGCACTGGCCGATGACCGGCACGCCGAGGGCACGGGCGACAATCGCCACATGGCTTGCCCGGGTTCCCTCCTCCAGGATCACGGCTTTCAAGTGCCGCCGGTCATAATCGAGGAGTTCCGCAGCCCCCATGTTCCGGGCAACAACAATAGTGTCCTGCTGCAGATTGCGTCGATCGACCTGACTGCGCCCGTCGAGATGGAGATAAAGGCGATTGGCAAGATCATCGAGTTCCGACAGCCGCTCCCGCAAATACGGATCGGTAATCTCTTTCATGCGTGCGCGAGTATCATCTTGCACGCGCTTGATCGCCGCTTCCACCGTCAGGCCGGATTTCACAGCCTCTTGCAGCTTTTTAAGCCAGCCCTTGTCATGGGCGAACATCTTGTAGGCCTCGAAGATTTCCTTCGACTCATCGCTAAACAGGGTATTGGTCGCAACAAGCAACGCATCGACCGAGCTTTGCAGCGCACTCACTGCATTATCGAGCCGCTTCAACTCCTGCACACTATCGGAAGAAAGAGTGCGCTTCACCTCGATCCGGGGTTCGTGCATCAGTGCGAAACCGGTCGCCAGTCCCTCGGCAAGAACCCGACCGGTGATATGATGCGGCAGGGTCGCGTTTCCGGCAGTATCGGAAAACTCCGCCGAAGCGATCATCTGTTCCGAACTGACCAGTTCCGCCACCACCATGGCAACGGTCTGCAGCGCCTCTACTTCTTCTTCTGTGTAGGTCCGGCGAGTACGATTCTGAACTACCAGTACACCAATGACGCGCCCGCCCCGGAGAATCGGAGTACCAAGCAGGGAATGATAGGCCTCCTCCCCCGTTTCCGGACGATAGGCAAACTGGGGATGTGACTGGGCATCGGAGAGATTGAGCGGTCGCGCATGTGCGGCGATGTCGCCAACAAGACCTTCCCCGAGGCGGAGGCGGGTCTGATGCACGGAATTTTTCTTAAGGCCTTCGGTTGCAAAAAGTTCAAGAACGTCGCCAGCCCGCATCAGATAGCAGGAGCAGACTTCCGCAACCATATTTCCGGCGATCAACCGGACGATTTCATCAAGGCGCTGTTCAGGGGCACCCCGCCCCGCCATAACATGGTGGAGACGTCGGAGAAGCAGTCTCGGCGCGCTGACAGCAATGCCGCTCATTTACGGATCGCTCCTTTGTGCTCCATCTTCAGTAAATGCCGAACGGGCTTGCGCCACCAGCTCCTCAATGATTTCCTCTGTCGACTGCTCCTTTTTAACCATGCCGACACTTTGCCCTGCCATGACCGAGCCGAATTCCACATCTCCCTCGATCACAGCTCGGCGAAGCGCGCCCGCCCAGAAATGCTCAATCGCAAGCTGCGCGGTTTCAAGATCAAGCTCGCCCGCCCGATATTTGGTGATCACCTCATGCTGGGTTTCGATGAATTTCTTCCCGCCCTCATTATTGAGCGCACGGACCGGAATGACCGGGAACTGCGGGTCGACCTGCACCGTGGTGACGGCATCGCGCGCGCTTGCCCGGATAAAGGCTTTCTTGAAATCAGGATGCGCAATGCTTTCGGTCGCACAGACAAAGCGCGTGCCAAGCTGGCAACCCGCCGCGCCCATCCGAAGATACGTGCTGATAGCCTCCCCGCGGCCGATGCCCCCCGCGACGAAGACCGGGACATCGCCCATATGCGGCAGTATTTCCTGCGCAAGAACACTGGTCGAGACCGGCCCAATATGGCCACCGGCTTCCATCCCTTCGATGACAATCGCGTCCGCGCCCGTGCGAACGAGCTTTTTCGCAAGCGCCAGGATCGGCGCGAAGCAGATCACCTTGGCGCCGCCTTCCTTTATGCAGACAATGGTTTCCTTGGACGGAACACCACCCGCCAGTACGACATGTCCGACGTTGAGCGAAAGGCAGACATCGACCAGCTTGTCGAGATCGGGATGCATGGTAATAAGATTGACACCAAACGGCTTGCCGGTCAGCGCCTGCGTTCCCTTGATCTCGGCTTCCAGCAATTCAGATGTCATCGCCCCGCAGGCAATGACACCGAAGCCGCCCGCATTGGAAATCGCCGCGACCAGGTTCCGCTCCGACACCCAGGACATCGCGCCACCCAAAATCGCATATTTCGTCCCAAGAAATTCACAACCCCGTTTCCAGGCGGCATCCAGCCCGGCATAACCATATTCGACAATGCCATCCATCTTACGCGGCATCCAGTCCAAAGGCCGTATGCAATGTACGGACGGCAAGTTCTGTATATTCCTCGGCAAGCAGCACACTCACCTTGATTTCAGAGGTTGAGATAACCTGGATATTGATCCCTTTCTCCGCCAGTGCCGAGAACATTTTCTGCGCAACTCCTGCGTGGCTTCGCATGCCCATCCCGACAATGGAGACCTTGACAACGTCCGGATCCGGCACAATGGCTTTGCAATCCAGCTTGTCTCTCAGCTTTTCCAGAACTTTCATTGCCTGCGGCAGCTCCTTGTGGCCGATGGTAAAGGTCAGATCCGTCGCATGGCCGTTTTCCGACACGTTCTGGACGATCATATCGACATTGACATGCGCGTCGGCCAGCGCCCCGAAGACGGTTGCGGCAATACCCGGCTTGTCTGCAACCTGTTGCAGCGTTACCTTGGCTTCGTCCCTGGTATAGGTCACACCGCTTACTACCTGATGTTCCACGATATCGTCCTCATCTACAACAAATGTCCCCGGCAAATCCTCGAAGCTTGACAGGACCTGCAGCTTCACCCGGTATTTCATCGCCATTTCGACGGAGCGGGTCTGCAGCACCTTCGCCCCGAGCGAGGCCAGTTCCAGCATTTCCTCATAGGTAATTTTATCAAGTTTCGCGGCCTTTGTCGCGATCCGCGGATCGGCGGTATAGACGCCGTCCACATCCGTATAGATATCGCACTGATCCGCTTTCAGCGCGGCGGCAAGGGCCACGGCCGAAGTATCAGAGCCGCCCCGGCCCAGCGTCGTGATCCGGTTATCGCTACCAATTCCCTGAAACCCGGCGCAAACTGCAACCTGACCCTCGGCAAAGCGGCGGATGATCTCATCGCAGGGGATATCCTCGATCCGGGCGGCGCCATGAATAGCGTTCGTCCTGACCGGAACCTGCCAGCCAAGCCAGGAACGGGCGGAAATGCCAAGTTCCTGCAGCGCAATCGACAGAAGTCCGACCGTCACCTGTTCGCCTGTTGAAACCACCACGTCATATTCGCGCGCGTCATGCATGCTTGAAATGGAGGAGACGAGATCGACCAGCCGGTTCGTCTCGCCGGACATGGCAGAGACCACCACCGCGACCTCATGTCCGGCGTCCACTTCGCGCTTTACTTTCAGGGCGACATTCCGGATCCGTTCAATGGAACCAACGGACGTGCCGCCAAACTTCATAACCAGCCGTGCCATGGCCGTCTCAACCTCTCCCCTCGCCGAACGGGCAAGGGCTAAAAAATGCAAAAATTTTTACAAATACCCTATGGCCTTAAAGGAGCGTATACATATACTTAAGAGGACTGGCGGGGCAAGCACCGCAACAAATAAATTGCATATTAACTGACTTTTCCGGTCAATCCGTGACATGGGGCAATTATGAGCACCACAGCAGAGGTAAAATCCGTCGATCCGGCTGAAATCGCAAATTTCTCGGCGATGGCCGATGAATGGTGGGATGAAACCGGAAAGTTTAAACCGCTGCATAAATTCAACCCGATTCGTATTCAGTATATCCGCGATCAGGTAATCTCACATTTTGGCCTGACGGTGACAGATGCCCGTACACGGCTCAAACCGTTTGAAGAATTGCGCCTACTTGATATTGGCTGCGGCGGCGGGCTCCTGTCTGAGCCCATGGCGCGGCTTGGCGCGGATGTTGTGGCCGCCGATGCGGCGGAGAAAAACATCAAAATCGCCTCCCTCCATGCCGAGCAGTCGGGCCTTCAAATCGATTACCGACATACAACGGCGGAGGAATTGGCCGCAGCCGGCGAGCAGTTCGACGTCATCCTCAATATGGAAGTGATTGAACATGTCGCCGATATCGAAGGCTTCATGTCGGCCTGCGCGGCCATGCTGAAACCCGGCGGGATCATGTTTGTCGCGACCTTGAACCGAACAGCGAAAAGCTTCGCCCTCGCCATTGTCGGCGCGGAATATGTGCTTCGCTGGCTGCCCCGCGGCACGCATAACTGGAAGAAGTTCCTGAAACCGTCGGAAGTCGCGCACCTTGTCCGCGGACGCGGGCTCAATGTCGAGGATCTGGCAGGTGCAAGCTATATCCCTTTCGAAGATCGATGGCACCTGACCCGGGATTTGAGCGTGAATTACCTGGTGACAGCAGCAAAACCCGCCTGATCCGCACCTGCCGATAGATAAATCCTGATTGACCAACCTCCCGCAAATGCCTTAATTGGAGGACTTTTCCAATGTGGACCGCGCTATGAGCTTACAGAAATCGCCACTTGCCCCGGACGGCTTCCCGACCTTTCCGGAAATCCCGGGGGTCCGTTTTGCCACGGGCAATTCGGGAATGCGCTATAAGGGGCGCGATGACGTTCTGCTCGCGGAATTTGCGCCGGGCACTGCTGTCGCCGGTGTCTTCACCAAAAATGCCATGCCGGGCGCACCGGTTGACTGGGGCCGCCGCATCCTGCCGACAGGCAGCGCACGCGGTCTTGTCGTTAATGCGGGTATCGCCAATGTCTTCACGGGCAAGGCGGGCATGAAAACCGTGACCGACACGGCGGAGGCCGCCGCCGTGCTCTTTCAGGCGAAGGCAGAGGAGATTTACATCGCCTCCACCGGCGTGATCGGAGAGCCTGTCCCGACCGAGAAAATCACCTCTCTCCTGCCAAAGCTCGTTGATAACCTCTCCACCGCCGCTGGGAATGCCGCCGCAAAGGCCATTCTGACGACCGATACTTTCGCCAAAGGGGCGGTTGCGAAATGCCATATCAACGGCAAGACGGTCACGATTGCAGGTTTCGCGAAAGGATCGGGCATGATTGCCCCCGATATGGCGACAATGCTCGCTTTTCTTTTCACCGATGCGGCGATACCGCAAGAGGCGTTGCAGCAGCTTCTCTCGGAATCGAATGAAAAAAGCTTCAACTGCGTAACGGTCGATTCCGACAGCTCCACGAGCGATACCGCCCTTCTCTTCGCAACGGGCACCGCCGAAAATGCTCTCCCTAAAGCCGCCGATGATCCGGCGCTTGAGGATTTCCGCCGTGCTCTTCTCACCGTAATGAGTGATCTTGCACAGCAGATCGCCCGCGACGGCGAAGGCGCGAGCAAGTTCATCACGGTCAACGTCACCGGCGCGATAAGCGATGCCTCCGCCAAGACAATCGCCCTTGCGATTGCCAATTCCCCCCTTGTTAAAACCGCAATCGCCGGGGAGGATGCGAACTGGGGCCGGATCATCATGGCCGTCGGCAAATCCGGCGAAAAGGCAGACCGCGATAACATGACCTTGAAGATCGGCGGGACCCTGATCGCGGAAAACGGGATGAAGGCCGCGAGTTATCGGGAGGCCGACGTCATGCCCCATATGAAGGGGCAGGAAATCCTGATCGAGGTGGATGTCGCGGTGGGCGATGGGTCCGCCTTCGCCTGGACCTGCGACCTTACCCACGGTTATATCGAAATCAATGCCGACTACCGGAGCTGAAAGCAAGAAGGTGCACCCGACGGTTCTTGTCGCCGCCGTTGCACTGGTCGATGACGATAACCGCGTCCTGATCGCCCAGCGCCCGGAAGGCAAAAGCATGGCGGGCCTCTGGGAATTTCCGGGCGGCAAGGTGGAGCCCGGCGAAACGCCGGAGATTGCGCTGATCCGGGAATTGAAAGAGGAACTTTCCATCGACGTGACGGAGGCCTGTCTTGCCCCCTTCACCTTTGCCAGCCACGGTTACGAGAGTTTCCATCTCCTGATGCCGCTCTATGTCTGCCGCCGCTGGCACGGCATTCCGAAACCGATCGAGGGGCAAAACCTGAAATGGGTCCGTGCCATCCGGCTCGGCGACTACGAAATGCCGCCTGCCGACATACCGCTTGTCGCAATGCTCCGGGATCTGTTGTAAGGGATCGGGAATTTCAATGCTGCGGTACATAAAAATGCCGGCATGCGGACTTTCTCCTCATCCGCATGCCGGTGTTTGAACCTATTCCCCCAAAAGAGATTTTGAGTCCGAATGCCGAACAAGGCACCAACCATCCCGCATTCGTCAGGTCTACATTAGAAATTACAGACTAAAACCGGCCGCGTGACAACAACTATTGTTGCCAGTTGTGGTTATTTCTTGATCCGCACAGCCTGCAGCGCGGCATAGGTACGGCGGATCAAATCCCGCGTTTCCTCATACATATCAAGCGACTGGCCGGTGAAATCGCGGGTCGGCTTGACAAGGGTACGGCGCCTGTCAGCCGGATCCTTCACAAGCTTGACCATATTGTCTTCCGCCATCTTTTTTAAAGTAGTCTGCAAACTGGATCGTCCAAGCCCGGTGAGGGAAGCGAGACCCTCAATATCCAGTTCCTGCTGCTTGACCCGTCGTGTACTCAACGCAATGGAAACCAGATAGCGGTTTTTTGTAAGAGCGCGATCCCGTCGACGTTGCAACTCCCGAGTCTCAATCCAGAAATTATCGAGAATTCGGAACTCTTCGGCGGTCAGGTCCCGACCAACCAAAATTTCCTCAATCGTACGCATAATTTCTCATTTCCCCCAGGCGGAAAACACAAACTTTATATAACTATGATTTGGATTTTT
>SBHH01000067.1 GCA_006226265.1 Alphaproteobacteria bacterium
CTCAATGCGGCGCGGCTGCTCAGGGTTCGGAAGCGGCGTTCCGTTCGCCATGAAATTCTTCGGATCATGCAGTTTCTGGTGGTCGTCGAGAATTGCTTTCATGCTGCTCTTATTCAAATGCCGTCAGCGGCATTCCCTCATGTATCAGATTAAAAATATTTAGTAACAGATTATTTTTGTTTTTCTTATCTGAGCCTTAGACGGTATTCGTGCGAACCGGCAAGTCCGCCTCTTTCGCGAACTGGTCGAGGGAGCGGGTCAGGAGATCGATGATCTCGCCGACATTTTCCTCCGTCGTGATCATGGGCGGGGCGACCAGGAAATGATCGCCTTCCAGCCCGCCGCGCGTCCGCCTCGAATAGATAATCAGGCCATTGTCATGGGCGATATCGACCAGCCGGTTAAAGGCGTTGAGTTCCTTCGGGAGCGGATCGGTCGTGCCTTCCTGCATCAGCTCGAACGCGAGGAGGAGACCCATGCCCCGTACATCGCCGATGAAGGGATAGCGAAGCGCGAGGGCCTCAATCTCCGATTTCAGGAGATCGCCGATTTTCCGGCTGTTCTCGATCATGCCCTGCTGCTCAATCTCATGGAGAACGGCGAGCCCCGCCGCACAGGCGAGCGGGTTCCCCGCATAGGTATAGCCATGGATGAAGCCCCCGGCGGAAAGGACCGGCTCCACAATTTTATCGTCGGCAATCATCGCGCCGAGCGGGGCATAGCCCGCCGCGAACCCCTTGGAAATGGTCAGGATATCGGGCTTGACGTTCCAGTGATCGCCGGAGAAGAAACGCCCTGTCCGGCCACCACCGCTCATCACCTCGTCATGGATGAGAAGGACGTCATAACGGCTGCAAATCTCGCGGATGCGCTGCATATAGCCTGCGGGCGGCACCAGCGCGCCGGTGGAGGCGCCGCCGACCGGCTCGACAATGAAAGCAAGGACGGTTTCCGGTCCTTCCTCCAGGATGCGCTGCTCCAGCATATCGGCGTAGCGATGGCCGGTTTCCTCCTTTGCAAGGTCGAGCCCGTCGAGATAGGCGCGGGGCGCAGGCACCTTCGGCATCCGTCGCATCATCGGATCGAACGGCGCGGTCATCGGCGCATAGCCGGTGAGGGCGAGGGCGCCCAGCGTCGCGCCGTGATAGCTCGGGTAGCGGGAAATGACTTTCCAGCGCTGGCTCTCCCCGATCGCAAGGGCATATTGCCGGGCGAGCTTGATTGCGCTTTCCACCGCTTCCGATCCACCGGAGACGAAGAAGACCTTCTCCATTCCGTCAGGGGCGAGGGAGGCGGCCTTTTTCGCGAGCTGCTCCGATGCCTCGGTCTCGAAATGCAGGCGATAGCCGAAAGTCGCTTTTTCCATCTGGCGGCGCATGGCCTCAAGCACGTATGGATTGGAATGGCCGATATTGCAGACCATCGCGCCGGAGGAACCGTCGAGATAGCGCTTGCCCTCGACATCCCACATATAGATGCCGCTTGCCTGGGCCAGGGTGGGGCGGCGCAGCCGGGTCTGGTAGAAAAGGTTGCTCTTCGCCTTCGCGCTCATGCAGCGTCTCCTGCGATGCAAACGCAGTCTTCACCCTGGAAACGGACGGAGACTTTCTCGCCCTCACTGAACGGGGATTTGTCGATCATGTTGATCGCCTGAAATTGTGTATCGCCAATACGAAGGAAATAGCGCGCGGCCTGTCCCTGATAATCCACCGTCTCAACAGTTCCCTCAACGGCGAAGCGATTGTCGGCGGGAGCATCCGCAGGGAGAAGATGAATCTTCTCTGCCCGGAGGACGAGCTTGAGATTTTCAGCGCCCTCCGCCGGTGCATTCGCCTCCGGCAGGGCAAGGGAGCCAAGCGGCGGCACATCAAGTCGGATTGCGCCGTTTTCGCGAGCCGCCGAGGCGACATCGAGAAGGTTGGATGTGCCAAGGAAGCTTGCAATAAACTCACTTTGCGGCCGGTTATAGACTTCTTCGGGCGGGCCGATCTGCTCGACCCGGCCTTTCGACATAACGATAACCATGTCGGACATGGCAAGGGCCTCCGACTGGTCATGGGTGACGAAGATCGTGGTGATGCCGGTCTGGTGCTGGATGCGCTTCAGTTCAATCCGCATGTCTTCGCGCAAATTCGCATCGAGGGCGGAGAGCGGTTCGTCGAGCAAAAGGACGCTCGGCTCGACCACGATGGCGCGGGCGAGTGCGATACGCTGCTGCTGCCCGCCGGAAAGCTGTGCGGGGTAACGGTCGCCAACATCGGGAAGCTGGACGAGTTCCAGCGCGTCCCGGACCCGTTTCGCGGCCTCGTCCTTTGAGACATCCCGATATTTGAGGCCGAAGGCGACATTCTGGGCAATGGTCTTGTGTGGGAACAGGGCATAGTTCTGGAACACGATGCCGAGATTGCGCTTGTGAATGGGGATATCGTTGATCTTTTGCCCGTCGATGACGATATCACCCTCGCTCGGATCGAGGAGGCCCGCGATCATGCGCAACGTCGTCGTCTTGCCGCACCCCGACGGGCCCAGCAGGGTGACGAAGCTGCCTTGCGGGATTTCGACGGACATGCGGTGAACCGCCGTGACGGCACCGAAACGTTTGACGATATTATTGAGACTGACGAAGCTCACGACGCTCTCCCCGTTCTTCTGGATAAAAAAGGCCCCCGCCACCCGTTGGCGGCAGGGGCACGGGAGGTTAGTATCCCTTCTGGATGCGGCCGAACTTCTTCGACCATTCCTGTTCATGACCGTTCCAGTAATCCGGATCGGCGAAGGTCAGGCCATCCAGCTTGCCCGTCGGATCGAAGGCGGGCAGGGTCGGGATTTTCTTGCCAAGGTCGATCTTCTTGGGATCGAGCGCGGGCGGATAGTTCTGCCCCTCGGCCACGGCGATGGAGGTCGCGGGCGCCAGCATGAAGTTCAGGAGTTCCTCGCAGGCCGCCATCGGGGAGCCCTTGATGACGAACAGGCATTCCTGCCAGCCGAACCCGTTCGGCGGATCCATATAGCCGATGTCATGGCCCTGTTCCTGCAAGGCATAGACGCGCCCGGACCAGGCTTCGGTGGCGTAAATCTCCTCTTCGGCGAGCAGGCTCATGAGTTCCGCGCCGGAACTCCAGTATTTCAGGAGCAGATCGCGGTTCGCGCGGATCGCATCCCAGACCGCATCCATGTCCTTCGCGTTGTTCGGGTCCTGCCCGGTCTGCAGGGAGCCGTACCAGACGCGCGTGCGCCAGTCGCCCCATGCGCCGAGCTTTCCTTTCAGCTTTTTGTCGATCAGCAGCTTCGCACCCTTTTCCTTGGCCTCGTCGTCGGAGATATGCTTGCGGTTATAGGCAATGCCCGTCGTGCCATAGTCATAGGGCACACAGGAAAGCTTTCCGTCGGTTATTTTCCGGAAGACATTGGCCAGCTTCGGAATGACATATTGCAGGTTTGGAATGTTCTTCTCATTGAGCTCGCTGGTGAGGCCGAGGCTGTTGTAGCGGGCATAGTCGAACACACCGGAGAGATGGGCTATGTTATATTCGCCCTTCTGGCTTGCCTTCACGCGGGAGAGATATTCATCGCCGCTGCCGAAGGTGCCATCGACCACCTTGATGCCGGTCTTCTTGGTATAGGGGTCGAAGGCGTATTTCCGGAAAGCTTCCGAAACCACGCCGCCCCAGCCGTCAAAGCGGACCTGCTCAGTTGCGGCCAGCGCCTCGCGCGCGAAAGGCGTGACGACGCCGTAGGCGAGGCCTGCCGCGCCGATCAGTCCGAGGAACGAGCGACGGTCGAGATCGCCGTTGCCATAACGTTCCAGTAATCGATCATAACGTTTTGAATCATCCATTGACTTACCTCCTGTTCAGGTCTGTTTTTAACTTTGTTCAACTTCCATGGCGCAACGACCGCGTTCTGGCGATGCCGACCCCGAGGAGGGGTAGACCGACGGTCAAGACGATCATGACGGTGCCGAGTGCATTGATCTCCGGTGAGATCGAGTTGCGCAGCATGGCAAAAATCTGGGTAGGAACGGTCTCGACGCCGCCCGGCTTCCAGAAAAGCGTGCCAGTGATATCATCGAAGCTGATCGTGAAGGCGAACAGCATGCCGGCAAAGACGGCCGGGGCCAGCAGCGGCAGGGTGATCTGGAAGAAAGTCTGGACGGGGCTCGCGCCAAGGCTCATGGCTGCCTCCTCGACATCGCGGCGAATACCAATAAGGCGTGCCTGCACGACAAGAACGACGAAGGGCAGGGTGAAGATCACATGACCCATGAGAAGGAGCGGAAAGCTCTTGGGGAGAGAGAGCGCGTTCAGGAACAGAAGAAGCGCAACGGCCAGCACCACCTCGGGCACCAAAATGGGCGCGATCAGCAGGGTCGAGATCATATTCTTGCCGGGCATGCGATAGCGGACAAGGGCAAGGCTGGCGAGAACGCCGAGCGTCGTAGAGATCACGGCGGTCAGGGCGCCCAGGACAATCGAGGTCTGAAAGGCGCGCAGGATCGCGTCATTATGGGCGAGCTTCAAAAACCAGCGGAGCGAGACGCCGGTGATGGGGAATGAGCCGAACTCGTTGTCATTGAAGCTCAAGAGCACCACAACCGCGACCGGCAGGAACATGAAAAGATAGACGAGAAGGGTATAGACCCGGATCAGAAGCCAGCTCATTTGCCCAGTCCTTTCATCAGCTGCCCCATGCCGAGGAAATGGTTGTAGACGAGCACGAGGGCGCCCAGCACCACCAGCAGCATAAGTGAGAGAGCCGAGCCCATGGGCCAGTCGAGTTGCGTAATGATCGCCTCGAACACAAGATTGGCGAACATGGCGTCGGACGGCCCGCCGAGGATCACGGGGGTGATATAGGTGCCAGCCGCCAGCACGAAGCAGAGAAGTCCGCCTGCCGCAAGGCCGGCGAGCGAAAGGGGCAGGGTGACTTCGAGAAAGCTCTGCCAGCGGGTCGCGCCCAGGGAATGGGCCGCATCCTCCAGGGTCACGTCGATCCCTTCCAGACTGACATAGATATTAAGGATCATGAAGGGCAGCAGGAAATGGACGAGGCCGAGGACGATGGTCACCTGATTATAGAGCATCTGCAACGGTTCATCGATGATGCCAAGATGCATCAGCGCCCAGTTGAGCGCCCCGGAAACGCCGAGAATATTGATCCAGGACATGGTGCGGATGATGTAGCTGATCCAGAAAGGCAGCATCAGCAGCATCAGAAGAAGCGCCTTGTTGCCCTTGGAGCGGGCAATGAAATAGGCCGCCGGATAGCCCATGACGGCACAGAAGATCGTCGTGATGGCCGCGATTTTAAGGGTATAGAGCAGAATGTCGCGATAGAAGGGATCGGTCAGCGCCTCCTTCCAATTATCGAGATAGAAGCCCGCCTGATCCGCGCCGCTCGCCGTCCGGAGCCAGAAGGAATAAACGACAATGAAAAAGACCGGCACAATCAGCAGCAACGTGATCGTTACCAGTGACGGCGACAACAGGATCCAGGGCTGTCGCGCTTCTCGTCTTTCGATTGTCATCAGGTATCCTTGAGCCCCCGAAGGATGGATTTTTCTGGCAAGAATGCTGGCACAGGGTATATCATTGATCAAATAGATAATAAAAATCTTCACTATTGATGAGATTTATGATGTTGATGCCAATGGACCCGGAAGAGAGACTTGCGCGGGAGCTGGACTGGAACCTGCTCCGGACTTTCGTTGTCATTGCCCGCGCCAAAAGCCTGACGGAGGCGGCGGAAATCCTCCGCCTGAAACAGCCGACCTTATCAAGCGCGCTGAAACGGCTGGAGGACCGGATCGGCAAAAGGCTCGTCGATCGTTCCCCGGGCCGGTTCGAACTGACGGCGGCGGGGCAGGTGCTGGCGCGCGAGGCTGTGGAGATCCATGGCTCTATCCTCCGGCTCGGCACACAGCTTCGCGATGTGACGGACGAGGTGAAGGGCCATGTAAAAATCGCCATGGCCAGCCATGTCATCAGTCCGCTGTTTGACGGGGCGCTGACCGATTTTCACGCGACCCATCCACATGCAACCCTGTCGATTGATGTGTCGGCGAGCCGCTATGCGGTTGAGAATGTGACCTCGCGCCATGCCTCGCTCGCCGTTTGTCTTGTTCACAACCGGAGTCCGAAGCTTCGTTACAGACGGTTATTCCAGGAATATTTCGGTTTCTTCTGCGGGCCCACCCATCCCCTGTTCGGCAAGGAGAATCTCTCCATGGCCGATCTGGCGGGCCATTCCTCGGTCAGCTTCGTCACCGACCAGATGGATGATGCGCTCCGTCCCGTCACTCTCATGCGGGCGGAGGCGCATCTCAATGACCGGGTGGTCGGAACCTCCGCCCATCTGGAGGAGGTCCGGCGCATGATCATTTCCGGCCTTGGCATCGGTCCCTTGCCAATCCATGTTGTGCGGCGCGATCTTGAGGACGGGCAGCTCTGGCAGCTGCCGCCATATGAGAATATGCGAAAGATTGACGTCTATGTGGTCTGGAACCCGAAAGCGGAATTGAACCGCGCAGAGCAGGCCTTCCTCGATATCCTGATCGACCGGATCGATACAACCGATATTACGGAACGGACGTACCGCTAGCGTTTTACTCCGCCGGATGCGCCTCGCCTGAGGGAAGGGCCGGGTCGTCCTTCACCGGCTTTTTGTTGGTGAGCGGCTTCTTGCTGTAGTCACGGGCAAGATAGGTATAGGCCGTCGGCACCACGAAGAGGGTGAGGAGGGTGCCGAAGCTCATCCCGCCGACGATGACCCAGCCGATCTGGTGGCGGCTTTCCGCGCCCGCGCCGATGGCAATGGCAAGCGGGATGGCGCCCGAGACCATGGCGCCT
Source organism: Alphaproteobacteria bacterium (assembly GCA_006226265.1). Lineage (GTDB taxonomy): Bacteria > Pseudomonadota > Alphaproteobacteria > Sneathiellales > Sneathiellaceae > Sneathiella. The sequence goes on from SBHH01000067.1 coordinate 6,849, forward strand.
GTCGTCATCAGGATCGGACGCAAGCGGAGCGAAGCGGCCTCGATCACCGCATCGCGGACGGAAAGGCCGTCCTGCTGCAGCTGGTTCGCGAATTGCACAATCAGGATGCCGTGCTTGCTGATCAGTCCGATCAAGGTAACCAGTCCCACCTGGCTGTAGATATTGAGCGTCCCCCCGCTCAAATTGAGGGCAAGCAGTGCACCCGTCATGGAAAGTGGCACGGTCAGCATGATGATCAGCGGATCGGTGAAGCTTTCGAACTGTGCCGAGAGGACGAGGAAAATGAACACAAGGGCGAGCAGAAAGACGAAGAGGAGGCTGGTTCCCGCCTGCTTGAACTCACGTGATTCCCCGCCGAAATCATAGCGCGCCGAGGCGGGCAAAACCTCGTGGGCGATCTTTTCAAGCTGGTCCAGCCCTTCGCCGAGTGAATAGCCGGGCGCAATATTGCCGCTGATGGTCGCGGCGCGGAACTGATTGAAGCGGTTCAGCTCCTTCGGGGCGACTGTCTCGTTGATATGGACCAGATTGGACAGCTGGATCAGCGTGTCATTGCGCCCGCGCACATAGATATCATTGACATCGGAAGAGGTTCGCCTGTCATCGGGGGCCATCTGCACGATCACGTCATATTGTTTGCCGTTCTTGTTGAAGCGCGTGACCTGCCGCCCGCCGAGCAGGGTTTCGAGCGTCCGTCCGACGTTGAGGACACCTGCGCCCGTGTCGGCTACGCGTTCACGGTCAACTTTCACATCGATTTGCGGCTTGTTGAGCCGGAGGTCGCTGTCGAGGTTGGTAAGGCCCGGATATTCGCGGGCCTTGTCCAGGAAAGCCTGCACATACTGGTCAAGTTTCTCGTAGGATTCAGAGGTCTGAATAACAAAATCGATCGGCTTGTCACGCGCGCTCTGGCCGAAGGAGCCGGGATTGTTGGCGAAGGCGCGCACGCCCGTGATATGACGGAGCTTCGGCTGCAACTCGCGGACGATTTCCATCTGCGTGCGGTCGCGTTCCTCCCAGGGAGTGAGCTGCGAGAAAGAGATCAGTTCGGTTACCGCGCGCGACCCGACGATTACGAAATAATGCTGCACTTCCGGAATTTTGCCGAGCAGTTTCTCGAAATCCTCCGCATAATGAGCTGTGAAATTGACGGTCGAACCTTCCGGCGCATTCCCCGCCGTAAAGACGACGCCGCGGTCCTCGATCGGGGCCAGTTCGGATTTGAGGCTCATCAGAAGAAAATAGCTTGCACTTGCAACCAGCAGCACGACGAGAATGACCAGCGGCCGGACCCGGAGTGTTACCTCAAGCGCCCTTTGATAGCCCCTGTTGAGGGCAAGAAGGCCGTTCTCCATCAAATTATAGAGGCGGCCATGCTTCTCATGTTCCTTCAAAAGGCGCGAGCACATCATCGGACTCAAGGTGAGGGCGACGAAACCCGACACCAGGACCGAGCCTGCAAGGGTCAGGGCGAATTCGGTAAAAAGGGTGCCGGTCCGGCCCGGTGCAAAGGCAACCGGCACATAGACAGCGGCAAGCGTCAGGGTCATGGCGACGACCGCACCCGAAATTTCGTTGATGCCGACCATGGCGGCCCGGATCGGCTTCATGCCGTTCTCGACATGGCGATGGATATTCTCAAGCACCACGATCGCATCATCCACCACAAGGCCGATGGCGAGCACCATGGCGAGCAGGGTCAGCGTATTGATGGAAAATCCCATCAGATGCATGAGGGCAAAGGCGCCGATCAGGGAAACCGGGATGGTGACGAGCGGAATGACGGTTGCGCGGAATGTCCTGAGGAAGAGGAAAATGACGATGACAACGAGGCCGACAGCCTCGGAAATCGTTGCATAAACCGCCTCGATCGAGCGATCTATGAAAATCGACTTGTCATAGGCGATGGTAACATTCATCCCCTCCGGCAGATCGGCGGTCAGGGTCGGCAAAACCTCCCGCATTGCTTTCGAAACGTCGAGGGGATTGGCCGTCGCCTGCTTGACTATGCCGAGGATGACCGCGTTGTTGCCATTGAAGCGGGTGACGCGACGCTCATCCTCCGGTCCGATTTCGACTTTTGCGACATCGCGGATGCGGACCTGCAACCCGTCGATATCGCGGACCACGACCTTGCCGAACTCTTCGGGCGTTGCAAGACCAGTACGCGACAGGACAGTAAATTCCCGGTCCGTGCTTTCGATCCGGCCGGCCGGCACCTCTACATTCTGTTGTCGCAATGCGTCCTCTACATCCTGGGCCGTCAGCTTGTAGGCGGCGAGACGGGTGCGGTCGAGCCAGATGCGCATGGAATAGCGCCGCTCACCGAAGATATTCACTTCAGCGACGCCCGGGATATTCTGCAAACGGTCCCGTACATACCGATCAGCATAGTCGGAAATTTCGATCGGTGTATGGCGGTCGCTCGTAAAGGCGAGATAGATGATGGAGCGGGCGTCCGCATCGACTTTGGCAATAATCGGCTCCTGCACCTCGTCCGGCAGCTTGCCGCGGACGCGTGAGACACGGTCGCGCACATCGCTGGCCGAGACGTCCGGATCGACACCGAGGCGGAAGCGCACGGTGATGCGGCTTTCCTCGGGCTTGCTGGTCGAGTTCATGATCTCGATTCCCTCGATTCCTGCGATGGAATCTTCCAGCACCTGCGTAACCTGGCTTTCCATGATTTCCGGGCTGGCGCCGGGGTAGGTAGTGCGGACCGAAACGATGGGCTCATCAATATTCGGATATTCCCGGACCGTGAGGTCGCGGTAGGAGACAAGGCCGATAAGAATGACAATCAGGCTCATGACCGTCGCGAAGACGGGCCGACGGATAAAGAATTCGAACATGTTCATGTCAGCTTTCCGCGCCGGGTTTGACAACCTCTACGGGATCGCCGTTATGCACCTGCTGGTGCCCGGCAGTGATGACGACCGAGTCTGGCATCAGTCCGCGGGTGATTTCCGCCTGACCGGTACGCCGCTGGCCGAGGGCGATTTCAGTCAGAACCGCGCGATTGCCCTTGACCTGATAAATATATTGCTTGCCGTCGCGGGCGAAAATCGCGCTTTCCGGTACGAGGATCGAATTGTTCCGCCGCTCAACAACGATCTGTACCCGGGCAAAAAGGCCGGGCAGCAAAAGATGGTCCGGGTTGGCGATCCGGGCGCGAAGTCGGATGGCGCGGCCATTTTCATCGACGATGGGATCGATCACATAGATTTTCCCCTCGAATGTCTTGCCGGGGAGGGCGTCCACCGTCACGCGGATCGTCTGCCCTGCCTTGAGGCTGGCAAGGGCCAGCTCGGGCACGCGGAAATCAACCTTGATCGGGTCGATATCCGCCAGTTCCACCAGCCGGTCGCCAGGAGTGATATAGGCGCCGAGGCTAACCGAACGCAGCCCCACGACGCCGGAGAAGGGGGCCGTGATGGTCGCCTTTTCAAGCCGGGCGCGGGCAAGCTCGAGATTGGCCTCCGCCGCGCGGTGAGCGGCAACGGCCTCATCGCGCGCGCGCAAGGTTCCAGTCCCCTGCTTGGCAAGCTTCATGGCGCGGTCGAGGTTGGCCTTGGCGAGGGTGAGATCGGATTGCACTTTCACAAGTTCGGCCCGGAGGATGTCGGAATCAAGTTCGACCAGCGGCTGGCCTACCTTTACATCGTCGCTTTCCTTGAAACGGATGCGATCGACGCGACCGGCGATTTCGGAGGAGATGGTGACCGATTCA
>SBHH01000243.1 GCA_006226265.1 Alphaproteobacteria bacterium
ATTCAGGGTTATGAATCAAATTCTTAAATGCCGCCGGGATTTGCCGGATCCGGAGAAAAATATTGAAGTATGCTCCCCTTTTCAGGCAATATGCGGGGAGAATACAGGTTATGTCCTTGAAGCCCGATTGAGCCCATGAAACTGACGATAGAACGCACCGCTTTGCTGACCTCGCTGAACCATGTCCAAAGCGTTGTCGAACGCCGCAATACCATCCCCATTCTCGCCAATATTCTGCTCGATGCCCGGGAGGGATCCCTTGGCCTGACGGCGACCGATCTCGATATCGCCATCAATGACCGGGTGACCGCCTCGATCGGAACGGAAGGGGCGATTACGGCACCCGCCCATCTTCTCTATGACATTATCCGCAAACTGCCGGAAGGCAGCCAGGTGGAGCTTTCCTTCAAAAGCGAAGACGGTCGCGTCTATATCCGCTGCGGCCAGTCGCAGTTCGCGCTGTCCTCCCTGCCGCAGGACGATTTCCCGGTCATGGAAACGAACGAGTTGCCACATAACTTCACGCTGCCGGCGGCGGTCCTGAAACGGCTGATCGACAAGACCCGCTTCGCCATCTCGACGGAAGAGACCCGCTATTACCTGAACGGCATCTATCTGCATGTCGCGGAGGCGGCCGGAGTGCCGGTGCTGCGCGCTGTCGCAACCGACGGCCATCGCCTTGCCCGGGTCGAGACGCCGGTTCCGGCGGATGCCGACAAGATGCCGGGTGTCATTATCCCGCGAAAAGCGGTCAACGAGATCCGTAAACTTCTGGACGAGCGCGACGGTGATGTCTCGATTTCACTTTCCGATACCAAGATCTGCTTCGCGATGGGGGATTCGCTTCTCACCTCCAAGCTGATCGACGGCACCTTCCCGGATTACGAACGCGTCATCCCCGCCGGAAACGACAAGGTGCTGGAACTGGACGGCAAGACCTTCGCACAGGCCGTCGACCGCGTATCCACCGTTTCGACGGAAAAGACCCGCGCCATCAAGCTCGCGCTCAGCAATGGCAATATCACCCTCTCGGCGACCGGCGCAGATGCCGGCAGCGCAACGGAGGAACTGGCCGCCAATTACAATTCGGGCGATATGGAGATCGGCTTCAACTCCAAATATCTTCTGGATATCACCGGCCAGATCGAAGGCGATAGCGCCCAGTTCGTACTCGCCGATGCGGGCTCCCCGACCATCGTCAAGGACAGCGTTGATGACGGCGCGCTCTATGTCCTGATGCCGATGCGGGTCTGACCCGGACGACGGGTCCGGTTGCCGCGGGCGGAAAAGAATGCGAAGGGCAGCGACTAGGCACCTGCAGGAGCGGTCGAATTCCTGCCCCCTTCCGGCTTTTCCGGCCTGACAGGAGTTCCATGTGTCTGCCTATGCGCTTACGAAACTGGTGCTGACCGATTTTCGAAATTACGCCCATTTACGCATTGAAACGGACGACCGGCCTGTGGTTCTGACCGGGCAGAACGGCAGCGGCAAGACCAATCTGCTGGAGGCGATCTCCTTTCTCTCGCCGGGCCGGGGATTGCGCCGCGCGAAGCTTGCCGAAGCGGCCAACAGCAACGGTTCCGGCAACTGGGCCGTCGCCGCAGATGTCCGCCTTGACGGGGAAGAAACGAGCCTTGGCACCGGTCTGGTCCGAAGCGGGGCGGATACGGGCAAAAATGGCGAAAACAGGGAGACGCAGGACCGCCGATCGGTTAGAATAGAGGGGCGGAATGCGAGCGGCTCGGCGAGCCTTTTGGAGCATGTCCGGATCAACTGGCTGACGCCGCAGATGGACCGCCTGTTTCAGGAAGGGGCTGGCGGACGGCGCCGGTTTCTCGACCGGCTGACTTATGGCTTCGATGCCGCGCACGGAAGCCGCACAGCGGCCTTCGACAAGGTGATGCGGCAGCGGAACCGGCTCTTGAAGGAAGGCAAGTCGGACCCGCACTGGCTCACCTCCCTGGAACGGAGCCTTGCCGAAACCGGCACCGCCATTGCCGCCGCCCGGCGCGACTGTATCGCCCGGCTGAACGGCGCGATGGAGGAAACGGGCGAAAACGCGGTCTCAAGCGCCTTTCCGAAGGCGCTTTTGTCGGCGGAAGGACTGCTGGAAGGCTGGCTTGCGGACAGGCCCGCCCTCGCGGTCGAGGACCGGTACCGGGAGCGGCTCGCCTCGCTCCGGCGGCTCGATGCTGCGGCGGGCAGCACAACGGAAGGGCCGCATCGGAGCGATCTCGGCGTGCATCACCGGGATAAGGATCAGGCTGCGGCGCACTGCTCGACCGGGGAGCAGAAGGCGCTTCTGATCTCGATCGTGCTCGCCGATGCGCGGTTGCAGGCGGGATTGCAGGGGCAGGCCCCGGTCCTGCTTTTGGATGAAATCACGGCGCATCTGGACGGGACGCGCCGCAATGCGCTGTTCGACGAGCTTGAACAGATGAAGACACAGGCCTGGATGACAGGCACCGATTACGCCCTTTTTTCCGGCCTCGGAAAGCGGGCGCAGTTTTTAACGGTCGATAACGGCACCGTCACAGAGACGATGGTCGGCTGATACGAGGAAGTTGGAATGAGTGACAAGCAGCAACCGGCAGAGGTCGAGGAATATGGCGCGGACAGCATCAAGGTCCTGAAAGGGCTGGATGCGGTGCGCAAGCGGCCCGGCATGTATATCGGCGATACCGATGACGGCTCCGGCCTGCACCATATGGTCTATGAAGTGGTGGATAACGCCATTGACGAGGCGCTGGCCGGCTATTGCGACCTTGTCTATGTCGCGCTCAACCCCGACGGATCGGTCACGGTGCGCGACAACGGCCGCGGCATTCCTGTCGCCATCCATGAGGAGGAGGGGGTCTCCGCCGCCGAGGTCATCATGACCCAGCTCCATGCGGGCGGCAAGTTCGACCAGAACAGCTACAAGGTCTCTGGCGGCCTGCATGGCGTGGGCGTGTCGGTCGTGAATGCGCTCTCGACCCGGCTGGATATGAAAATCTGGCGCCATGACAAGGAACATCGCTTAAGCTTCAGCCATGGCGAGCCCATTGACGCGCTGGAAGTCTTCGGCGAGGCCGTCGGCAAGTCGGGCACGGAAATCACCTTCCTGCCGTCGCCGGAAACCTTTACCAACACCCGTTTCGAGTTCGCGACGCTGGAGCATCGCCTGCGCGAGCTCGCCTTCCTCAATTCCGGGGTTTATATCCAGGTCAACGACCTCCGCTCCGCCGAGCCGGTGACGGTCGATCTGCATTATGAGGGCGGCATCTCCGCTTTCGTCAAATATCTCGACCGGTCGAAAACCCCGGTTATCCCGGAACCCATTGATTTCAGCACCGAACGCGACGGCATTACCGTCGAGGTTTCCCTGGAATGGAACGACAGCTATCACGAAAATGTGCTCTGCTTCACGAACAATATCCCGCAGCGCGACGGCGGCACCCATCTTGCGGGTTTCCGGGCGGCGCTGACCCGGACGATCAACCAGTATGCCTCCTCCAACGGGATTGCGAAGAAGGAAAAGGCGGTCATCACCGGCGACGATGCGCGCGAGGGGCTGACCTGCGTCGTCTCGGTCAAGGTGCCGGATCCGAAATTTTCCTCCCAGACCAAGGACAAGCTGGTTTCAAGCGAAGTGCGCCCGATCGTTGAAAGCTCGGTCTATGACGCGCTTTCCCAGTGGTTTGAGGAGCATCCGAACGATGCCAAGACCATTATTTCGAAGATTTTCGAGGCCGCCGCGGCGCGTGAAGCGGCGCGCAAAGCGCGCGAGCTTACACGGCGGAAAGGCGCGCTCGATATCTCCAGTTTGCCCGGCAAGCTCGCCGATTGTGAATCGAAAGATCCCTCCATCTCCGAACTTTTCCTCGTCGAGGGTGACAGCGCCGGCGGCTCCGCCAAGCAGGGACGCGACCGTCATAACCAGGCCGTGCTGCCCCTCCGCGGCAAGATCCTGAATGTCGAGCGGGCGCGCTTCGACCGGATGCTTTCCTCCAACGAGATCGGCACCATGATCACGGCCATGGGCACCGGCATCGGATCGGGCGATTTCGATATTGAGAAGGCGCGCTATCACAAGATCATCATCATGACCGACGCCGACGTGGACGGATCGCATATCCGCACGCTTCTGCTCACCTTCTTCTACCGCCAGATGCCGGAGCTGGTCGAGAAGGGCTATCTCTATATCGCGCAGCCGCCGCTCTATAAGGTGATGCGCGGCAAGTCCTCGGTCTATCTTAAAGATCAGAAGGCGATGGACGACTATCTGATCGAGCAGGGGATGGAGGAAGTGGTGCTGGTGCTGGCCTCGGGCGAGCAGCGGACCGGCGAGGACCTCCGCCAGCTCATCAACCGGGCGCGTCAGGCGCGCGATCTGATCGATGCCGTCGCCCGCATCCAGAACCGGAGCGTGGTGGAGCAGATGGCCATTGCCGGGGCGCTAAGCGACGAGGTTTTGAGCGATGCCGCGCGCGGGCCCGAAGCCGTCAACTTCGTTGCAAGCCGTCTCGATGCCATTTCCTCGGAGACAGAGCGGGGCTGGACGGGCGAGATCCTGCCCGATTTCAGCGTCAAGTTCAGCCGCGAGGTGCGCGGCGTGACCGAAGTCCGCCATGTCGACAGCAACCTTCTTCATTCAGCGGAGGCGCGTCAACTCGACACCATGAAGGACGAATTGAAAGTTATCTATGCGGCGGCGTCCAGCTTCCAGCACAAGGACAAGCGGACGGTGATCAATTCCCCGCTCGACCTGATGGAGGCGGTGACCAGCCTTGGTAAGCGTGGCCTCACGATCCAGCGCTATAAAGGCCTTGGCGAGATGAACCCCGAGCAGCTCTGGGAAACGACGCTGGATAAGGAGGCGCGCACGCTTCTGCAGGTCCGGGTCAGCCATGGCGACGAGGCGGACGAGGTTTTCTCGACCCTGATGGGCGATGTGGTGGAGCCGCGCCGGAACTTCATCCAGGACAATGCCCTCAAGGTGAGCTTCCTCGATATCTGATCCAGTCGGGAAGGAGCTTTCAGGCTTTGCCGGACTTGCGGACGCGCGTTATCTCATTTTTGCCGTAAAGGCGACGGATACTCCGCGCGCGATTAAAGGGCGGAAAGGTGCCCGGAACAGAAACCAGGAAGCAGTCTGAGGCGTTATGAGTAACTCAACCAGGGGATCGGGACCGCGCAAATCCGACGGAAACGGTTATCGGCAGCGGAAAGAAGATCCACGCCGGAGCCGGAAAGGCGCGCCCAAAAACGGCAACCGCAACCCAGCCCCGGCCCGCAACAAACCGCGCCCGCAAAGGAAAGCAGCTTCCAAACCGCGTAAAAAACAGGCAAATGGCAACGGCGGTCTGCTTCGCCCGCTGATCAACTGGGGCGGCACTGTTGTTCTCTGGGGCGTTTTGCTGCTCGGCATCATTCTTGGCTATTTCGCTCTGACGCTTCCCGATATCTCCGGCATCGGCGTGATCGAGAAACGCCCCTCCATGGTACTGCAGACAGCGGACGGAACACGCTATTCCACCTATGGCGATCTGTATGGCGACATGCTGCCGATCGACAAGATCCCCGACAATATCAAGCATGCGGTGCTGGCGACCGAGGACAGCCATTTCTATGAGCATTTCGGCGTCAATCCGGTCAGCCTGCTGCGCGCGGCCTGGCGGAACTACCAGGCGGGCCGTGTGGTCGAGGGCGGCAGCACCATCACGCAACAGCTTGCGAAAAACCTGTTCCTGACACCGGAACGCACCCTCGGACGAAAAGTCCGCGAGCTTCTGCTCGCCTTCTATCTGGAGGCCGAATACAGCAAGGACGAGATTCTCGCACTCTATCTCAACCGCATGTATTTCGGCTCCGGCACCTACGGCATCGATGCGGCGTCACGGAAATATTTCTCGAAGCCCGCAACCGGCCTCAACACGGCGGAGGCAGCCATGCTGGCGGGTCTTCTGAAAGCGCCGACCTATTACGCGCCGACCCGCAATCTGGAACGGGCGCAGGAAAGGGCGAGCGTCGTCCTGATGCGGATGGAGGATGAAAAATACCTGACCGAGCCCGAAGTCAAGGCCATTCGCGCCCATCCCGCCGTGCTGGTGAACGCAAGCCGCGATTTCAGGAATGTGCGCTATTTCTCTGACTGGGTAGTGAGCGAGGTGAACGCCTATATCGGCCGGACGGACAAGGACCTCATCGTCACCACAACACTCGATCCCGCCATGCAGGGCGCAGCGGAGGCGGCGCTTGAAAAGCAGTTCAGGGAAAACGCAAAAAAGCGCGATGTGGGGCAGGGGGCCCTGGTCGCCATGAGCCCGGACGGGGCGGTCCGCGCCATGGTCGGCGGACGGAGCTATGCGGAATCCGTCTATAACCGCGCGACGGTCGCACGGCGTCAACCCGGCAGCGCCTTCAAGACCGTGGTTTATCTCGCGGCGTTCGAGGACGGGCTTTCGCCTGATAATATCTTCAACGACGGGCCCGTCGATATCGACGGCTGGAAACCGCAGAACTATTCGAAAACCTATCATGGGGACATCAGCCTTCGGGAGGCTTTTGCCGAATCCATCAATACCGTCGCCGTCAAGGTGACCGAGAATATCGGCAGGGACAAGGTCGCCAATATGGCGAACCGGCTTGGCCTTTCGGGGCATTTCCCGCTCAATCCCTCCATTTCCCTTGGGACGGACGAGGTCTCGCTTCTTGAAATGACTGCGGCGGATGCGGTAATCGCAAACGGCGGTCGGGCCGTGCTTCCCTACGGAGTCCTTAAAATCCAGGAAAAGGGCGGCGACGTCCTCTATACCCGACAAAGCTCCGGTCTTGGCCGGATCGTGAGCGCCGAAGCCGTCAACAAGATGCAGGACGTCATGTCCGCCACCATCAAATGGGGCACGGGCAAGGCTGCCAATCCGGGTTTCGCCGCCGCCGGGAAGACCGGCACGACGCAGGATTACCGCGATGCCTGGTTCATCGGCTTCACGCCCGATCTGGTGGCCGGGGTCTGGTTCGGTAATGATAACGGATCGCCGACGAAGCTTGTGACCGGCGGATCGCTTCCGGCCCATGCCTGGCATGACTTCATCACACACAGCGACAAGGCGGAGGCCGTTGCCTTTACCCCGGCACAGGATGAAAATTCATCGGAAAGCCTCTGGCAGAAAATAGTCCGCGCCTTCTCCGGCAAGGGGAAGGAGACGAACGGCAGCGACAGCGGGCAGGGCGGCAATGCCGGCAGTCCTTCCGGCGGCGGAAAGAAGAAGGATTCCTATGATTATATGGACAATGCCCGCCCCAGACCCTGATATCGGAAGGCCCGTTTTTTTGGCTTCTTATACCCTTCCGGTCAGTTTTTGATCCGGCGGTCGAGAACGAGACGATAGGAAAGCGCGGAGGTAAGCCCCATGATCCCGATGGAGGTGGTCATGGAAATCTGTGTGCCGTCGTAGAAATAGGCGACGAGATAGCCCAAAAGCGCGGCCAGCCCCAGCATCATGAACCCCATGAGGGCGGAGGCCGCACCCGCCTTTTCCGGAAAAGGCGCCATGCCGCCTGCCTGCGACTGCGGCAGCACAACCCCCATCCCGAAAGTATAGAGAATCATCGGCCCTACCACCGCGGCGATATGATTGACCCCGGCAAAGGCGAGGAGCATCATCGTCCCGCCCCCGATGGCCGCCGCAAACGTTCCGATCCGGACGGAGAAATAGATATCCCGCCGGGCCGACATGACGGGGCCCGTCAGCGTCCCGCTCATGAAACCGACCACCACCATGCTAAAGAAATAGCCGAAATGTTCGGACTTGATATCAAACACCTCGATCAACACGAGCGGGGAGCCCGAAAGGAAAGAGAAAAGCCCGCCGAAACAAAGCCCGGCGGCCAATGAAAAGCCCAAAAATTCCCGATGCATGAGAAGCGCACGGAAATTCCGGAGGATATGGGCCGGGCGAAGCGCATTGTGATCGCGCTTCGGAATGCTTTCCCCGACCAGGAAAAGTGTCGTCAACGCCGTCAGGATCGCGAACAGGGCGAGGAAGACAAAAATCGCCTGCCAGCCGTAGATGATTGCAAGATACCCGCCCATCACCGGCGCGATGGCGGGCGCAAGACCCATGATAGTGCCCATGCGCGAAAGCTGCTTCGCCGCGGCTTCGCGCAGGAAAAGATCGCGCACCATCGCCCGCGGGATAACCACGGAGGCACAGATCCCGAGTGCCTGAAGAAAGCGAAAGCCGATCAACTGATGGATGGAACCCGCCATGAAACAGCCGACGCTGGCAATCACATAGAGGAAAAGGCCGAAAAGAAGCACAGGTTTCCGACCGAAGCGGTCCGTTACCGGGCCATAGAGAAGCTGACAGATACCGATCCCGAAGGTAAAGGTGCTGAGCGTGAGCTGCACATCCGCCGCGCTCGCCTTGAAATCATGGGCAATCGCCGGGAATGTCGACAGATACATGTCCGTCGACAAAGGCGCGATGGCAACGGCCGCCGCAAGATAGAAGGTGAAGGGAACGGAGCTCGGGGCGAGATATTTCATGAGAGGCCTTTGAAAAGTTCGCCTCTCTCATACCCTGTCCGGCACTCACGCGCCATATCTATGAAGATCCTTGCCGTTCTTTTTCAACCATTTACGCGCCTCCGTCACATTTCCATGCAATTCTTCGGTCAGGGACCAGAAGGCGGGCGAATGGTTCATATGGCGAAGATGCGCGACCTCATGGGCGACGATATAGTCGAGAACTATCTCCGGCATCAGAATGAGCCGCCAGGAAAAATTGAGCCGCCCGGTCGAGGAACAACTACCCCAGCGGCTTTTCTGGTCGCGAAGCGTGATCCCGGTAAAATCAAGACCAGCCATGTCCGCATAATGGCGTGCGCGGGGGGCAATCTCCGCCTTCGCGGACTTCCGGAACCAGTCACCGACCCGGCGGGGCAAATGCTCTCCCCGGCCGGTTACGAAAATGAGCCCATCCTCCGCCCAGACGAGGCCGCGCAATTCCGGCGCATGGGTGATCCGGTGCGCCTTTCCCATAAAAGGGACCATGGCGCCATCGCGAAAGGGAACGGGCGGATCAATTTCACCTAAGCGCGCCGCAATCCAGTCCATTTCCTGCCGGAGGAAGGAAAAAGCCGCCGTCTCCTTTGCCTTGACGGGCAGGATGACAAGAACCCGGCTTTCGGGCTCGACCCGGAGCTTCATGCGCCGCGCGCGGGCGCTTCTTCTGATTTCAACTGGAATGCGCCGTCCGTCTATCAGAATGGCCGGGGCCTCTCCCTCCAGCAGGCGGGCGGGCGCGGCGAGCAGGGAAGAAAGGCCCTTGTCAGTCGATGTCTTCATTCGGCCATTCGACGATATGATCCTCAAGATCGCCCGCGCGCCGTTCCGAGACAACGCGGCCCCGCACAGAAATGCCCGCCTGATGCACCGTATCCGGATCACCGGAGACGAGCGGATGCCACCAGAGCAGCGATTTTCCCTCCGACAAAAGACGATAGGCGCAGGTTTTCGGCATCCAGCGGAGGCTCGGCACAATTTCGGGCGTCATGGTGATACAATCCGGCACAAGGCGGGAGCGGTCCGCATATTTGCTGCAGCGGCAGCTTCCCATATCAAGCAGGCGGCAGGCCACATTGGTATAGGCAAGTTCCAGCGTGTCCTCATCCTCCAGTTTCAGAAGACAGCAGCGGGCGCAGCCGTCGCACAACGACTCCCACTGCTCGCGGTTCATATCCTCAAGCGCAACCGTCTCCCAGAAGGGGGCTTCTTCTTCCGTCACGTCAGCCCTGCTTGCCTGTCGCCTTGCCATTTGCTGTGGACTTCCTGGGCGCCGCCTTCTTTTTCAGCGCCGCGGGCTTTTTCACGGTCGCCGCCTTGACGGGCCGTTTTTTGGCCGCTGGTGCCGCCGCTTTCGCCTTTTTCGGAGCCGGTTTCGCGACCACGGCGGCTTTCACCTCAGGCTCTTTCGTCTTCGGATCATGGGCACGGATAAAGGCCGCGATGCGGGGCGCGATCTGGCCGTTGAACTTGCGCCCGTTGAAGACGCCGTAATGGCCGACGCCCTTCTGCTCGTAATGGGTTTTCATCTTTTCATCGAGGCCCGTGCAGATATCATGGGCGGCGACGGTCTGGCCGATGCCGGAGATATCGTCAAGCTCCCCTTCCACCGTCATCAGTGCGGTTTTCTCAATCGCCCCGGTTTTGACCAGCCGGTCACCCCGATACATCATCTCGCCTTTGGCGAGGGCCTGCTTCTGGAACACGGTCTCGATCGTCTGCAGGTAATATTCCGCCGTCAGGTCCATCACCGCATTATATTCGGCATAGAAGGCGCGATGCTTGTCCGCGCTGTCGCCATCGCCCTGCACCAGATGGTCGAACTGGTTGAGATGGGCTTCCAGATGACGGTCGAGATTCATGCTGACAAAGCCGCCGAGCTGCAAAAAGCCCGGATAAACGAGGCGGAACGCGCCCGGATAGCCGATCGGCACGGGATAGATGACCGTCCGCTCGAACGTCTCGATAGAATGATCGGTCGCCAGCTTGCAGGGCGCGGTCGGATGACGGCGGGTATCGATCGGGC
>SBHH01000041.1 GCA_006226265.1 Alphaproteobacteria bacterium
ACGATTTCGCTTTTCCGATGAATGTCTTTTCATCTGCGATGCGGTCTCATAGCGGCGGTATAATCGCCCTTCCGGCAATAAGAAAAACAGGCCGGCCAACGCCAAGACCAACAGGAAGGAAACGGACATTCCATGAAGGCCGAAGACATCAAGATCGTCGAAACCGACCGGCTCCCCCTTTGCGGGCCGCCTTATGACGAGCAGACCCGAAAAGCCATTGAGAATTCCTCCTTCACGGGCCTTTCGCCAAATTATCTTCGCCTTGCGCTTGCCCATCACCCCCTCCTTGCCCGCCGCTTTCAATCGCTGGCTCAGGCTGTCCTGTTTGAGGCGGGAGTCGATCTTCGCCCGAAGGAAATCGCCATCATGCGCACCGCCGCCCTCACCGGATCGGAATATGTCTGGGGCATGCACGTCAGCATCTTTGGCGAACGCTGCAACCTTGATGAGGCCGCGATCCGCGATCTAACCCTCGCCAAAAGCTGGCAGGATCTTAAAGATGACCGCTGGAGCGCCGAAGACCGCCTCGCCATCCGCATGGTGGACGAGCTTCATTTCAATTCCACCATCAGCGACGAGACCTGGAAGGAAATGAGTGCGACCTGGTCCTACGCACATTTTATCGAATTGATTTTCGCATCCGGCGTCTATCATTTATCGTCATTCTTCATTAATAGTGCGGCCGTGCCCCTTGAAGACGGACAGGCCCGCTTCCCGGAGGAATACGAGAAAAGGTAAGCAAGTTGACGCGCAAAGCCCGCCCCACGATCAAGGATGTTGCCGCCGCAGCCGGTGTTTCCATCGGCACCGCGTCCCGGGCGTTGAACCGGCGCGGCCGCGTCAGCGAGGCGACAGTGGACAAGGTCGCCGCCGTTGCAAGGAAACTGGGCTATGAGCCCGACCCGATCGCCCAGAGCATGCGCCTTAAATCGACCAAGGCCGTCGGGATGCTGGTCTCCGATATCTCGAACCCGTTGTTTGCAGGCGTCATTCGCGCGGCGGAAACCCGGCTGCAGCAGGCGGGTTACGCCCTTCTCGTCGCCAATACGGACAATGACAAGCGGCGCGAGAAATACCTGATCGATTTCTTCCGCCGCCGCCGGGTGGATGCGCTTATTACTGCGCCTTGCGGCCTTGAGGATCCGGAAATGACCGAGGCGCTCAACAACCCGGATTTCCCCATCATCGGCTATGACCGCGATATCGGCGAGAGCCAGAGCGGCCTCTATGTCGATCACCGGGCTGCGGCGAAGGAAGCAACCCGGCATCTCCTCAACATGGGCCATCGGGACATCGCCCTCCTTTCCTCCAGCGAGAAGCTGCGCCCGGGGCGGGAGCGTATCGCGGGCTATAAGGAGGCTCTTCTTGAGCAGGGGATCGAACCGCAGGAGCCTTTGATCCGCGCGCAGAAATCCTCGATGGATTTTGTCGATAGCGAAGCCTTGTCTCTTATGTCGCGGCGTCCGGCGCCCACCGCCTTTCTCTGCCTCGGCACCCGGATGCTGGCGGGCGTGCTGCAGGGCCTCCGTCAAAACGGCTGGCAAATCCCGGATCATGTGAGCGTGATGAGTGTCGGCGATTCCGATCTTGCAAGGCTCTATTCCCCCTCCATCTCCGCAATTGCCTGGGATCTGAAGCTGGTCGGCGACATGCTTTGCGAACTGACCCTGAAACAGCTCGATCCGGAAACTGCCGGAAAGCCCGAACGGATCGTCATCCCGACCCGGATGATCCAGCGGGAATCCTGCGGCGCCCCCGGCCAAACAATCTAGAACCTCTGAAGACGGCACAAGAAGGATAAAAACAATGCCCGGCAGATTAATGGATAAAGTCGCCGTCGTGATCGGCGCAGGCTCGATCGGGACGGAGGCAAGCAATGGCTCCGCCGTCGCAAGGCTCTTTGCCGAAGAAGGCGCGAAAGTCCTCTGCGTCGATATTTCTAGCGCGGCTGCAGAAACAACTGTCCAGCAAATTGAGGAGGCAGGCGGCACCGCCAGCGCCTTTCAGGCGGATGTTAAAAACACGGACGAGATCAAGGATGCGATCGAGGCGGCCCTTAGCCGGTTCAAGCAGATCGACATACTTCATTACAATGTCGGGATCGAGGCCTTTGGCGAGCTGATCGACGTCACGGACGAGTCCTGGGATCATGTATTCGAGATCAACCTTCGGGGGGCCATGGCCGCCGCCCGCGCCGTCATGCCGCATATGATGGCGCGGAAAACGGGGTCCATCATCAATGTCTCCTCCATCGCGAGCCTGAAATGGAGCCCGATGCAGTTCCTTTCCTACAATGTTTCCAAGTCCGCGATGAACCGCATGACAAAGGTCGTCGCGCGCCAGTATGCGCCTTATAATGTCCGCTGCAACGTCATCCTGCCGGGCCTCATCAACACCCCGCATGCTGCTGCGCTGTACAAGACAGAGGAAGAACGGCTGGAAGGCATGAAGGCCCGCGATGCCCGCTGCCCGATGGGCCATCAGGGAACCCCCTGGGACATCGCAAAGGCCGCACTTTTCCTAGCTTCCGACGATGCGTGTTACGTCACCGGCCTTGAAATGATCGTCGACGGCGGCCTCACGCTTTAGCCGGGACGGATACGGGAAGCCTGAAATTTAATAGGCTCTCTTCCGCCATTCCGCCTTGTCCGCCCCGAGTGCGGGCGACGGCCAGGACCAGCCGGGCCTGCTTTCGGAAAAGCGGATGACCGGCCCGATATAGCGGACCTGTCCATATGTCGTCTCGCTCTCCATCTGCAGCGGCCGGACCTCTTGCTGAGAGAGACCCATTCCTTCTTGCGGGTAAACGACGCGGCCCTGGTCCTGCAGAAACATAGCGGACCGGCAGAGCGATACCTTCACATGATAGCTGCCGCCCTCGACCGCCCGCCGGGCGAGCGCCAACAAGGTGCCATATGCGCCAAGATAACCCGTGCCATAATCACAGAAATAGATCGGCAGTAGAGACGGTGGATTACCATTTTCATGACTGATCCCGGTGACGGTCTGGGCAATCTGTTCCCATCCACCGCGATTGCTGAAAGGTCCGCCCTCCCCATAGCAGTTGATGGAGGTGTAGATGAGTCCCGGACGCGCCGCGGCCAGTTCTTCCGGGCCAAATCCGCGCGCCTCAAGAACGCCGGGCCGATAACCTTGCGAAAAGACATCGGCCTCCCGCACCAGCTCTTTCAGGCGGGCGGCCTGTTCTGCTGTGTCGAGATCGAGAAGACAGCTTCTTTTGCCATGGGAAAGCTCAAGGAAAAACTTCTTGAACTGCGGTACCTGACGCGCGCTTACCATCAGCACATCCGCGCCATGCTCGGCAAGGGTCCGGGCCGCAACAGGTCCGGCAAGAACGCGCGTGAGATCAAGAACACGGACACCTTCAAGCGCGGGGCCCTTTTCGGGGAAAGGTTCCGGCGCACTCTCGCCGATCTTTTCGATTTCGACAACGGCCTCTGCAGCAAGGAGCTTCCCGTGCGGGTGCCGCCGCCATTCCTCCTCTGTGCGGACAATACCACCGCAGGCATTGGCGTCGGCAATGGCCTGGTCAAGCTCTTCCGCATCCCATTTCGCCACTGCCTTCGCGATGCTTTCCTGCGTCTGTTCGCAATCAAGAATCTTCAGCACTTTCTCTTTCATGTGCTGCATGCCGAAATGCGGCATATACCAGCGCCCGTCCCGCGTCGGATAGGCGCGAATGGTTTCATAGGCCTTCTTTGCAAGGGGGGAATCATCCCAGAGTCTGTAGACACCGTCCGGTTCGCGGCGCATCAGATGGGCAACGCTGTTAAGGGCCGCCGCCGCATGGCGGACATCAACCGAGATTTTTTGACGCCGCCCGGTCTTCAGCTCCCAGATATCGGATATCGCAACGCCGTTTGCGGCAAGTATGGCCGCCCCCGTTTCCGCGATTTTAAACCGGCTGGAATATACCGGGTCGCTTCCCGTGATATCGACAGAGGGGCTATCGTTTCGATTTCGGATTTTCAGCAGTTCCTGAAGGGCGGCGTTCATTTCTGTTTCCCAGATCTTTTTGTTTTTTCTCTCTCATTGTCGCATCAATTCAATGAATTCGCTACCCTGTTCTGCTGGTGATGCGCGCCTCATTTCTTCTTCAGAAAATCGCGCATCTATGAAAGAAATGCGTTGCTGCCCAGGGCATTCATACTTGACTGCCACGGCCTTTTTTCATGTTTCAGATTGCACCCCGGCAAGAGGTGGCTTGTCATGTTTCAACCATTCCCCAGCGAAACGGGCCGAGTTCACCCGGATAGCCGCCTTGGCTGGACCGGATGCGGGTTCTGCCGAGAGTCAATTCTTCCATATGATGGGTATGACCCGAAATCCAGATATCGGGCGAGAGAGTGCCGCCCGCGATATCCGCTGCCCAATTGTTATTGAAATAAGGCGTGAGGGGACTTTCCGAAAATTCCGGGGCACTCATGGGGATCGGCGGGAAATGGGTGATCACAACTGTTTTACCGTCGAACTCTACGGCAAGCCTGTCCGCTAGAAAAGCGCGGCTTTCCGCATTCCAACGGCGCATGTCTTCCGGCAGAATATAGCGTTCCTCCCCACCCGTTTCTGCAACCTTGATCCGCCGGTAATCATAAATAACCTCGCGCGCAAGCTCCATCGCCTGAACCGAATTCTCGACCATCGCAAAATCCGACCAGAGGGTACATCCGAGGAAGCGCGTCCCACCCAGCACAAGCATCTCGTTTTCCAGGAAATGAACCTTTTCCGACATCTCGGCACATTTGCGGCAATCGTCAAGAAAACCGGTAATTTCCTGCCTGTACAGCTCGTGATTGCCGCATATAACCAGCACGGAAATGGATAAAACCTTCGAACATTCCTCGGCATATTCCATGATATGCGGACGGCCCGTCGCCTCGTTCCGTCCCTTGCAGATGTCCCCACCGAGCACCAGCACATCTGCCATCCGTACCGGTTCAAGATCCGGTTTAGGAATATCGAATTCCAGATGCAGATCGCTTCCATAAGCAATTTTCATAATCCCGGGCCCTTCCGCCTTCTCGGTTACATTCCCAATAATCGCATGATCAGCGCACAGCGGCCAGATGCAAAAATCGTTGCCGCCAGAGCGTGTCGCTCCGAAACACACCGGTGAAACTGCTGGTAACGGTATCCGCACCATGCTTCCGGACACCGCGGGTTGACATACAGTGGTGATCGGCCCGGATCATCACGGCGGCCCCCTTCGGATTCAGGAAAGCCTGAATCGCTACGGCAATCTCTGCCGTCATTTTTTCCTGTATCTGCAGGCGCCTCGCATAGATATCCACCAGCCGCGCCAGCTTCGACAGACCGACGACACGCCGGTCCGGCAGATAAGCGACATGAGCCGTGCCAATAATCGGCGCCATATGATGTTCGCAATAGCTTTCAAAGCCAATTCCGCGCACCAGAACAATGTCATCATACCCCGCCACCTCGTCAAACGTGCGGGAAAGAATATCTGCGGGGTCAGCCCCGTAGCCTGAAAACCATTCACCAAAGGCGCGCGTGACTCTCGCCGGCGTATCTGCCAGTCCCTCCCGTGACGGATCGTCCCCGAGCCAGCGGATCAGGATTCTGACCGCTTCCTCGGCTGCCTCCCGGCTGACAGGCTCCGCATTGGAGCCTGGAGATTTCCCCTGATGGGTTTTGCTGGCGCAGAACGTAGCGGATGACATGAGAACTCCCGGAATTACTGAACAGATGTTGAAACTAATTTTTGCCCTGTCTTTCAGCCGTATCAGACAGAGATTTGAGATAAGCAATAACGGCCTTGCGTTCATCGGCCTTACCGAGCCGGAATCCCATTGAGGTTCCGCGGGCGACGGCCGCTGGATTTTCAAGCCACCGGTCGAGCGTTTCCGCCGTCCAGATCAGATTGAGCAACTGCAGCGCCTTACTGTATCTGAAGTCGGCAACACTACCAGCCTTGCGTCCGTAAACACCCCTGTGGCGCGGCCCGGTTCGGTTCCGGTCCAGTGAATGACAGCCGCCGCAGCGACGGACATAGAGCTTCTCCCCCCTTTCAAGAAGCGCTTGGGAGACAGTATCGGGGACAACACTGTCTCCCGTCGGCATCCGCCGCGCATCCTGGGGGCTAGACTGCTGCGCGGGCCCGGCAAATGCGGTGCCGAAAAAGAACGCAGCAAGGATGCACAGCGCGATAGACAGCCGGAACTTCATGAGCTTTGTCCACACATCCGGCGGGTCATCCGAAAATCAAGGCCGCTTTCGGGATTGGCTCGCCCAGGGCATTGGCGAGAATAGCGGCATGAAACGCTTCATCGCCTGCCATCTGCCCTGCGACCTGATGGAAATTGACACCAAGTGACGGAATGAGGCCAAGATAGGCATTGGCCGCCCCCTGCTCCAACCGGAGGGCGAGTCGCAGCACATCCTCCTGATTCCTAAGCGAGGCGACGTTCAGGCCGGCCGCATATTCCTCGAGCGGCTTTTCCGTTACAGGCGTGCCGCCAAGCGTTTCTACCGCCTTCACCAGAATATCGCGATGCCCCTTGTGATGTCCCTGAAAGGTTACGCCGATCTCGACAACCGCGGGCTGCAGCAGGCCGCTGGTCGCGGCAATTTGATAGGCGGCGATCCCTTCATACTCGAGAGCGATAGCCGCATTCAGGATATCCACATCCTGAGACGGGTCCGCCGCATGCGCGGAGGAAATTCCGGCAATGCCGCTTCCGGTGACCATGGCAAGTGCCGAGACAGAGAGCGTTCTGCCTGTAGCGCCCAGCAGAGCACGGCGGGAAGGCATAGGGATAGCGTTATCTGACATAAGAGATATCCTTTCCAAGAGGTTTGTTATGAGGGGAGGATTAAAGCTTCAGTGCAGCGAGGACGCGAAGCGTCATTGCCTCGCAATCCACACCGGCGAAGGGGATGGTATCGGAAAAGGCGGCTTCAAATTCAATCTCCAGCCGCTTCCTCAGTTCTCTCCGAGTCCGGAACAGACGCGATTTTACCGTTGCCTCCCTGATCCGCAAGACATCGGCTGTTTCACTGACCGACATACCCTCGATTACACGAAGGATAAAAACTGACCGGAATTCCTCCGCAAGGTCGGCGAGCGCCTCCTTAAGGGAATGGGCAAATTGTTTGCGGGCGAGCGCTGTCTCCGGCGTACGGGATCCTTGCGCTGGCACAAAGTGAGAGTATGGGTCATCCAGCATGGTGATATTCTGCTCCAGAAGATTTTCCCGCCGACGTTTCAACGTCCTCTGACGGTCGATTGCCGCATTATGGACGATCCGGGTCAGCCAGGTGGAGAGGCTCGAGTTGCCGACAAAATTTTCAAGGGAGGTAAAGGCTTTTAGATAGGCTTCCTGAACGACCTCTTCTGCATCCGCATGATTGCGTAACACACCCCAGGCAGCTCGAAAAAGACGCTGATTGTTACGGGTGGTAATGACGCGGATTGCGGCTGCCTCACGCCGCACTGCCCGAAGCACAAGCTCCGCATCGTCGATCGTTTCATAATTCACCGGTTCATGACGCATGGCTATCGTTCCTTTTTGCCCGATTAGACGTCACGAGGCGGAAAAGGTTCCCGATCCGTCAAAAATAACGGAAATCTTATATGGATCAGCCCGCCCTCGGTGCAAAAAGCAATCCGCCAAAAAAAATTACGAAGCCGAGAAAAGCAAATGTCCATGCGAAGGACGCGAGTTCGAGAAACGACGCCATCTGTCCCGGAAACAAAGCCGCAACAATCCGTGCGAGGGCAGCAATCCAGATAGAAGAAAGGATCAATTTGGCTCCGAATCCTGCCTTCAGCGCCTGCCCGGTATGGCCAAGGGTAGCACGGATCATGACCGAAAGCGTCATGGAACCGATGGCACCGGCGCCAAGCGCATGTGTCCCCGCCACGGCAGGCACGTCCTCGGGGATGAAGTTGGAAAGACCGAGCAGAATTAAACCGGCAGGAACGAAAAAATAGCTCACATGCAGAATGGCCACAAGAAAGTCTCCGCTGGTCCGGTCCCCCGCCCAGCGCGCAAGTCGGGCAAACTGCAGAATTCCCGCAGCCAGCAAGAAAAAGCCAAGCCAGCGAGCCTCCTGGACAACAACCCAGCCTGCAAGCGCCAAAATGCTGACCAGAATAGAAAATATGTCGAATTTTCCAAACGGAATTGGCAGGCGGCCTTGACTTTTCCGGACAAGACTGTTCCGGGTAAAGCTGGGAATGATCCGTCCGCCGATCAGCATGATCAGGATAATCGCTGTCGCCATGCCGAGCCGGCGACTGAGATCGCTGATACCGGAAAAATGTACCTCCAGATGAAAAACAATATCAGCAATCCAGAATAGAACCAGCGGGAGAAGCACCTTCAAATTGCGCCAGTTTTGTCCCGAAATCACCTCCTTGGCGATTACAAAGACGATCGCTGTCAGGAACGCGAGGTCAAGGATCATGGTAACGATCCAGCCTAGGGGCACAGAGAAAGTGACGGCCAGACGTCCTGCAATCCATAGCAGTACAAGAAAAAGCAAGGGATTTCCCTGGATCGGCATGCGACCGGTCCAGTTCGGCACGGCCGTAAACAAAAACCCTGCGAGAACCGCCGCAAGATATCCGAACAGAATTTCATGCAAATGCCAGTCTACCGGCGCGAACAGGGTAGGAAGCGTCAGCACGCCATAATATTGCGGTAGCCAGAACAGCATGGAAGTCCCGGCAAAGAGCGCAGCAAGAAAGAAAAAGGGCCGGAAACCGTAGCTCAGGATAGCCGGTCCCTGATAGGCACGAAGCCGTGGAATAGCCATCTTCTATCTCTCCCCACGCAAGCCCTTGTAGGCATGCCAGGTCGCATGTCCAACAAGCGGAAAGACGATCACGAGACCGAGGAGTCCAGTCAGCATGGACAGCAGAAAGGCCATGAGAACGATAGCGCCCCAGGTCAGCATCACAGGCAGATTGTTCCAGACGATTGCCATACTGAGCCCCATCGCTGTCAGAGCGTCGGTCCGCTCGCTCAACAGCATCGGAATGGAAAAGACACTAATGGCGAAGGAAAAGGCCGCGAAAAGCCCGCCCACCAAACTGCCAGTGACCAAAAGAAAAATTCCCGCCGGCGTTCCAAAAATCTGAACAATATGATCGATGCCCGGGAAAGGCAGCAGGCCGAAGAAAAGCGCATAGAGAAGCACCGCCGCGCGCATCCAAAGGAGCATGACAAGACAGAGCATCACGCCGATAAAGAGAATCTGCCCACCCGATCGCGGCTTCACGAAAATCATGCGGAGAAGCGAAAAGCCCGTCCCTTCGGAAATGCATCGGCTTTTCTCATAGAGCCCGATGGCCAGCGCTGGCCCCACCACCATAAATCCGGCGAGCGCGGGAAACAGGATATAATCGAGTGAAAAGGCAAACAGCCCGGCAATCACAAGTAGAGAGATCAGAAAGACGGCGATGCCATAGACGAAGCTCGTCAGAGGCCGGATCTTCATGTCATGCCAGCCCGCCTGCAGCCAGCCGAAGGCAGCGCTCCGGTGCAAATGCCGATTGAGCGACACTTCCGGCGGGAGCGGCGGGACTGTCTTCGGTATCCTGATCATTTCCATTCTCTCCTGATATGACGTTCTTTCCGGAATTCCGGCCTCAGCAACCGGGCACCGCAGGCCGATACGAACCATCTGTTCCACCGGACGGCATCGCCATAATCATACAATCGGGGTGAGTGCTGACCGCGACATAGACTA
Source organism: Alphaproteobacteria bacterium (assembly GCA_006226265.1). GTDB lineage: Bacteria > Pseudomonadota > Alphaproteobacteria > Sneathiellales > Sneathiellaceae > Sneathiella. Next base: position 9,739 of record SBHH01000041.1, read on the forward strand.
GATGTGCATTCGCAAGCAGTACGATGGCGATGCCGACAGCCACTAAAATCCAGACCGCAAACTGGCGCTTTGCCGCTCTAACCGCCATGCCCGTCTCCCTTTGTGTCGGTCTGCAAAGCAGCTTCTTTTTCAAGATCCAGCAAATAGAGCGTGAGAATCTTGCGGTCCACTTCCGGCAGGCGCCGTTCCCATGTTGGCATATGCCCCTTACGACCGCTCCAGACAGTTTCGAAGACCGTTTCCCGATCACCGCCATATATCCAGTGATCGTCCGTCAAATTCGGGGCGCCAGTCTCAATATTTCCTTTTGCATCCTCCCCATGACAAGCTGCGCAGTTTTCAAGGAAGACAGTCTTTCCTGCTTCACGCGCAACCGGCAATAGGGCGTTTCGAGCATCCGGCAGAGAGAGTGATCGGACATAATCGACGACTTTCAGAATATCGTCGCGCGGCAGCATCCGGTCCCGTCCGAAGGCAAGCATTTCGCTTACCCGGCTATCTTCATGAGCGGAATTGACCCCGACCCGGATGGTTTCCGCGATCGCAGCCGCCGTACCACCCCAGAGCCAGGCCTTGTCCGTCAGCGCCGGAAAGCCCGGGCCGCCGCCTGCCGTCTGGCCATGACAGGCGGCACAATTGTCAAGGAACAACCGGTGTCCCGTCTCCCGCACGATCCGCATAAGAGCCGGATCCGCCGCAATGGTCGCATATCCCTCCTCCACAATCCGTCTCGTCCATTCAGAGCGGTCCATAACCGCCTTCTCCACATCCGCTTCCACGCGAAGCTTCTGGTTCGTCGCAAGCAACCCTGGAGTATAGCTTCTACC
>SBHH01000040.1 GCA_006226265.1 Alphaproteobacteria bacterium
CATGATGAGCGCGGTGATGCCCTGGCCGCTTGGCGGGATCTGATGGATCGTATTGCCCTGATACTTGCTGGAAATGGTCTCAACGAAATCGGCGGAGGTGGCAGCGAAATCAGCCGCTTCATGCACACCGCCGGTGGCGCGTAAAGCCTCGACCATCTGCTCGGCGATCGGGCCTTCGTAAAAGGCGCTCCGCCCTTCTTTGGCGATCTTTTTAAGCGTTGCAGCGAGCTTCGGCAGCTTCCAGATTTCGCCGGCTTTCGGCGGCTGGCCGTTTTTGAGATAAATCTCGCTCGCGGCTTTATTCTTCAGAAGTTTCTCGACATCCTTTTTCCAGTCGAGGGAGGTTCGTTGCGTTACAACGAAACCGTTTTCGGCAAAATCGATGGCAGGCGCCAGGATATCGGCGAAATCCATCGAGCCATATTTCGCATGGAGCCGGGTCCAGGCATCGATGGCGCCCGGAATGGTCACGGCATGAGGGCTGGTCGCCTCCATCTTCGTGTAACCTTCCCCAAGGAGATATTCGGCAGTGAGCGCGCCCGGCGCCTTGCCGGAGCCGTTCAGTCCCTCGATCGCCGCACTGCCGCCAACCGCCACAAGGGCGAAACAGTCGCCGCCGATACCGGTCTGCATCGGATCGACAACGCATTGTACGGCGCAGGCCGCGATGGCCGCATCCATGGCATTGCCGCCGGACTTGAGAATGGAAAGCGCCACTTCGGACGAATGAGTGCTGGAGGTCGCGACGGCCCCTTTGGTGCCATAGGTGACGGAGCGCCCGGGCTTATAGAAATTACGCACGATGAACCTTCCGGATTGAATTGCTGGAGGGTCAACAATACTGCAGTCAATGGCTCAAGCAAAGCCGCAGTTTCAGGAAGGCCGTAAAATTCCGGACTGCGGAATATTGAGCCCTACCAGAGGCGGACGATCACATATTTCGTGAAAGCATCGTCCACATTCATCTGGCTTGCCGCCCGCCAGGCCGCCAGCGCGTCCTGATGAGTGCCAAAGAAGCCCCTTACGTCAAGCTTTTTCGGATCGGCGAAATCCTTGCCGCGCGTATCCGTAACCTTGCCGCCAAAAACCACGAAAAGTTCTTTTTCCGAATTGGATGTCATCTGTTCAAATATCCTGTCCGGCAGTTGCAATCCCTATGACGCCCGGCCCGGTAAATCGCCGGATGATCATGGCCCGGTTTATACAGAAGATGGCATATTTTGCAACATATGGAGGCCTGAATACGACCAATTTCACTCCCAATCATCCCGCGACGCCGCCACACCGAAAGACAGGATCGAAAGAGCGAGAAGAATATTGTGGATATTCATGGCATCGAAACCGGTTTTCACAGCCAGAAACTGCACCAGAACCTTGGACGCCATCATGCAGATCGCGCCGATAATGAGATAAAGCGCCACCATTCCTGAGGAAATCAGACGAACAATTCCGATCAAGAACATCACTCCGACGATAATCTCCTGATACTCCAACGGCATCTTCCAATCGCCGAACAGCAGTGTCCCGGACAGGCCAAGAATGCCAATCAGGAGGACCGGCCAGTAAAAACGGCTGACGGTGTTTGCGAAAAGTCCAAAAAGCGCCCCAAATGCAAAGGCAACAAGGCCGATGGAGTTGGAAAAGGAGCGGAGCGACGCATGATAGGCTTCAAAGCCGCCAATACCGGCGAACTTAAGCGTTCCGAAAATAGCCATGATAGCAAAGGACGCCGCACCGAACGCCCAGAACAGGCTGGCGGGGAAAAAAGCCTGACGCGTCAGATTTACCGATATCAGGCAACTGGCCGCCAGTATAGCCTCGAATACGACCAACGAGTTCATGCGCGAAGTATACTGCCTTACTATATTTTGTCTACTCTACCATATATTTGATAGATTTTGTAGATTGACTTCTTACATATTACGTCTTAACCGCCTCAGCCGGGAGAGTTGAAATAGCCAAATTGCAGCGTAACCTGTCCAGAACTGTTCCGATTTCGACGGTTCTGGCTGTCAGCTTCGGCACCCTGATCATCGTCGCCGTAGTGACCGTTCTCGGCATCGGGTTGATTTCCGGTCTGACCAACACCCGTAATCTGCTGATCGACAAGGCGACCGCGGCCATGAAATCGACGCGGGGCGATATCACGGACCTTCTTAATCCGGCGGAAAACCAGACGCGTTACCTCGCCGATCTCATCTATTCCGGAGCGATTGACATTAACAACCGCGACCAATTGTCCGACGCACTACTGGCGGCGCTTGCGGGCACGCCGCAGGTCAATTCCCTCGCCTTTATCACAGCGGACATGACCGTTACGGCGGGCATCCGGAAATCGGGCAAGGTGATCCGCATCAACGGTGAAAAGGATCCGGTCGCGATTGCCTCCATCAAGGAAATATCCGAAAATCAGTCGGCAAACTGGGGGCCTCTCGTCTATGTGCCGCAGTTAAAGGATACCGTTCTCAATTTCCGTCAGCCCGTTTCCCGGGATGGGAAATTTATTGGTGCCCTTGTCTCGACCATCAGCGTGACAACGGTCAACGACAAGATCAAATCCTCACCCGCCCTTGCAAAAGGTACACAATTCATTCTCTATGGTCAGGACCATGTCCTGATGCGCCAGAATGTCAACCACAAGCCCGACCAGCTGACCGAGGACGGGGTTGTGCCGAAGCTGAAAGATATTGGCGATCCCGTCCTGCGGAGTATCTGGTCGCCGGAGCGGCACGCCATGGAACTGCTTGGCAATCAGGATGAATTCCACAGCCACCATATTTCCCTGAACGGCGACGGCTATCTCTTCTTCTACAGCAGCCTGTCCGGCTACTCGGACAAGGACCTGATTGTCGGCTATTGGGTGCGTGACCGCGATGCCATCGCCGAGGTGCGCCGGCTTGCTATAGCAGCCGTTGCAGGCCTCGCCGTCATGCTGATCGCAGCGATTATCGCCCTTTTGCTCGGGCGCCGGATATCCCGCCCCATCCTTGCGCTGTCCGCCGCATCGCAGCAGATTTCGTTGCTGGAATTCCGCTCGGTTGCGGCTCTGCCGAAAAGCCGGTTTCGCGAAATCAACGAGGCGAATGAAGCCTATAATGCCATGCTGCGCGGACTCGGGTGGTTCGAAAACTATGTCCCGAAAGCACTGGTCCGGCGGTTGATGGAAAGTGGCGAGGCCGAATCGGAACAGCGCATCGTCACCGTCATGTTCACTGACATTGCCAATTTCACACGCCAGGCAGAGGACATGCAATCCGGCGAGGTTGCCAATTTTCTCAATCATCATTTCCATCTCGTCACCTCCTGTATCGAGGCGGAAGGCGGCACGGTCGACAAATTCATCGGTGATGCGGTTATGGCCTTCTGGGGCGCGCCGGAGGTGCAAGAGGATCACGCCATCCGGGCCTGCCGGGCGGCCAAGGCCATTGCAGCCTCGATCCGCCGGGATAACGATGGCGCAAGGAAGAGCGATCGGCCCCCGATCCATATGCGGATCGGTCTTCATACCGGTCCGCTTGTCGTCGGCAATATCGGCTCGAGCGGCCGGATCAACTATACGGTGGTCGGCGATACCGTGAACATCGCCCAGCGCATGGAGCAGCATGGAAAGAGCCTGCCCGACGCGGAGAAGGAGGATGTGATCACCCTGATCACGGAGGAAACCTATCAGGCCGCGAAGACCGATATCGAGGTCGAGAAACTGGGCGCGCAGCAGGTGAAAGGACGGCACGAAGCCGTCCATGTCTATCGCCTTCGCTGAACGGCGGGCTTACGCCTTCGGCTGATAATAGGGATTGGTGCCGTCGGCGTGATCGGTCACATCAAGAATTTCCGTCACCGCCGGGACAATTTTACGGATTTCCTGTGCGACCCCCTCACGCAAGGTGACATCCGCCATGCCGCAGCCCTGGCAGCCTCCATCCATGCGGATATAAACCCGGCTGTCCTTGTAGTCGACCAGCGAAATCCGCCCGCCATGGGCGGCAATGGAGGGATTGATCCGTTCCTCCAGCAGATTACGGATTGCGATCCCGTCCGGCGTTTTAAGGCCCGGACGCGGCAATGCCTCGCGATAATCGAGAACCTCGGTGATTTCAGGAATATAATGACGCAGCATATTCTTGATGCCGGTCAGCATGGAAAAGGCCGAGCCCTGAAATTTCAAATACAGCTTGCCGTCCTTGTAGCTGTGAAATTCCACATCGCCTCCGGACTGCGTCACGGCAGGAACGATCCGCGTCTTGAGAAGATCTTTCGCCTGATCGACAATCTCCGCATCGAACTCACCCGGCGCTTCGGCGTCCGCCGTTTTTGCAACCGGATCACCACTTTCGAAATGCTGAACGATAGCGCCGAAAATCTCTGTCCGGAGGCTGTTCCAGTCAGCGTCCCCGGATTTGGTGACAAGAACACTTTCAGGCTGCAGCGTCACGGCCGTCACGCCATCAATGGCGTAAAGCCGCGCGGCCAGCGGGGATTTCTCATCCGCCTCCGCCTTCGAGACGGCAAGAGGCCCGTTCGACCACACCGCCTTGCCTGGAAAAAACTCCAGTTCCGCACTCATCTCGCCCGCTTTGGTCTGAATAAACATCGTCAATTCCCGGTTTTCAACTTAACGGCATGGACTAGTTCGCTATAGTGGCTATAAGTCCCGTAAACGCACAGTTTTAAAGTAATAAAAAAAGTGGAGAAAACAATGGCGAATTTTATCACAACGGAGCTTGAAGAAAAGCCGCAAGGCATTGTTGCGCGCGTCACCCTTCGCAACGAGAAGAAGCTGAACACCATGAATTCGGCGATTATCGCGGAGATGGACGAAACCCTTCAGCACCTTGACGACAATCCGGATGTCGCCGTTGTTGTCCTGACCGGAGCGGGGGAAAAGGCCTTTGTCGGCGGTGCGAATATTGAGGAAATGTCAAAACTCACCCCCGATACCGCGCGAAGCTTCATCACCGCGCTTCATCACATCTGCCACAAGGCCCGGCATCTGCAGGTTCCGGTGATCGCCCGGATCAATGGCTACTGTCTGGGCGCAGGGATGGAGCTTGCGGGTGCTTGTGACATTGTGGTGGCGGAACCTTCCGCCCGCTTTGGCATGCCGGAGGTACGCGTTGGCATCCCCTCCGTCATTGACGCGGCGCTGCTGCCGCATATTCTGGGCGCCAATCTTGCCCGCGACCTTGTGATGACGGGCCGCCTGCTGACCGGTGAAGAAGCCTATACCGCGGGTTTCGTCCAGCGCCTCGCCAAGGAAGGCGGGCTGGATGTTGCGACCGATCAGGTGATCGAGGAGATTCTGGAAGGCGGGCGCAACGCCATGCGGCTTCAGAAAAAGCTCTGTAATGAATGGGAGCACAATACCTTACGCGAAGGCATCCAGATCGGCATCGATACCTTCGCCGAATCCTACGAGAGTGACGAACCCGCCGTCATGATGGGTCATTTCCTCAATCGCGGACGCTAAATCCTTGCCGGACGGCAGGCGGCCTCCGGTTGAAATAAATACACCTGCCCCCGATTTTTTGCTATGGAAAGGGCTGTCGCGAAGAAATTCCGGCAGTGAGGTGGGGAGGAAGGCTTTCGGTGCTACGCTATCTGTATGACGTCATTTCGGGGGGCGGTCGTCAATCCCTGTCCGTAAACGGGCTGGACCGGCTGATTTCAAATGACGCGCATTCCTCCCTTCTGCAGCGCCGAAGGGCCCGGGTAATTCTTTCCCGTGTTCGCCTGCTCGCCCTCATCGCCTTTCTGGCCTTTCCATTGGGGTTCGGCCTCGACTACGCGACCTTCAGCCTTGAAACCTATATCACGCTTGGCATCTGCCGCGGATTGATTGCGCTGTTGTGCCTGATCCTTTTTCTCGGCATCCTGAACGGGGAGACGATGCGCGATGCGCACCGGGCGCTTGGCATCTTTTTCGCCATCCTTCTGACCTTTCAGGCCCTGTACCAACCTATTCTGGACGTCGCTGACCTTACGGCTATCAAGGGGATCGCGACAGCAGGCTATGTCCTTTTCCCTTTTGTGATTGCCGCCTGCATCGCGGTCTTTCCGCTGACGGTGAAAGAGGCGTTTCTGACCCTCACCCTTTTCTTCATTGTGCAGATGCTGATTCTGATTCTGCTGCCGGAGCAGGCCGATCCGCACCAGAGGCTCGGCATTCTTCTCTGCCTTGTGCTCATTGGCGTACTGTCAAGTTTCGCATCCATCTGCCAGCTTCTCTATATGTCGCTGCTGATAGATCAGGCCTCGATCGATACGCTGACTCAATGCTACAGCCGCAACAGTGGAGAAGAGATCATTGATGTCCAGTTCAAGATCGCCAAGCGGGAGAAATCGCCGCTTTCCATCGTCTTTATCGATCTTGATAACTTCAAGGCCGTGAATGACCGCTATGGCCATGAGGCGGGGGACCGCGTGCTGGCAACGGCGGCACAACATATACGACGGAACGGGCGGGGATCGGACGTTCTGATCCGCTGGGGCGGGGAGGAATTTGTCGCCCTGCTCCCCAACACCAACCTTGAAGGCGCCCTCAAATCCGTCCGCCGGCTTCGCAATATCGGCCTTGGTAAGCGGCCCGACGGATCCTATATGACGGCAAGTTACGGCATCGCCGAAATGCAGCTCGCGGGCGCAGCAAGCTGGAACCGTCTCGTCGATCTCGCCGATGACCAGATGTATATCGCAAAATCGAAAGGCGGCAATGACATCGCCCTCTTTGAACCCGCCGCCGTGCAGCAGAAGATTGATGATTTCCTCACCGAAAGCGATGCAGCGGAATGATTTTCAAGCTGATCGCGCTCGCCTTCGTCGCCCTTTTCATCGCCCGGATATTCTTCGCCCGCAAACTCTCCGAAATGGGGAAGGCGGCGGACCGGACCGTCAATCTCTTCCTCATATCGCTCGCCATCTATCTCGGCCTGATGGCGATCTATGTCTATGCATTTTAGGGGAGAAGATATGGAGCGGGCGAAGGGAATCGAACCCTCGTCGTAAGCTTGGGAAGCTTCTGCTCTACCATTGAGCTACGCCCGCCTGGATCTTGAACTGTAACTATACATTGTCCCGGATCTTCGCAACAGAAATTTGACGCCCCGCCGCTTGACAAGGGGGGATGCGAGGGATAATGATCTTTCCCGTGGTGATTTGTGCCGACCGGCTTGCGGCCACGTTAAAAGAAACGCTAAAAGGTCGGGGCTCGTATGAACCCTGATCGATGGTCGGGGTTTTTTTATGCCTCGAGGGTAACATGACAAAAGATACAGAGACTTCCCGGAAATCCGCTGCCGACTACCGCCCAGCGACCAAGCTGGTGCGGGGCGGAACCAAGCGCTCCCAGTTCCATGAAACGTCGGAAGCGATCTTCATGAATTCCGGCTTTGTCTACGACAGTGCCGAGCAGGCCGCCGGGAGCTTCAAGGGAGAAAACGCCGGCTATATCTATTCGCGCTACGCCAATCCAACCCTGTCGATGTTCGAGGAACGGATGATCCTTCTCGAAGGGGCGGAAGCGGCCCGCGCGACGGCAAGCGGCATGGCCGCGGTCAACGGCGCCCTGATGTCACAGCTGAAGGCGGGCGATCATGTGGTCGCCCCGAAGGCCCTGTTCGGCTCCTGCCTTTATATCATCGAGACGATCTTGCCCCGCTTCGGCGTCAATATCACGCTGATCGACGGCACGGATATCGACCAGTGGCGCAATGCCATCCGCCCGGAAACGGCCTGCGTCTTCTTCGAGACGCCGTCGAACCCGGCGCTTGAAATCATGGATATCGCCGCGATTTCCGAACTGGCCCACAAGGTCGGGGCGAAAGTCATTGTCGATAATGTCTTCGCGACGCCAATCCTGCAGAAACCGCTGGAACTTGGCGCGGACATTGTCGTCTATTCGGCGACCAAGCATATCGACGGTCAGGGCCGCTGCCTTGGCGGGGTTATCCTTAGCACCGAAGAATTCGTCGAGGACACCCTCGCCCCGTATCTCAAGCATACTGGCCCCGCACTCAGTCCGTTCAACGCTTGGACCTTGCTGAAGGGGCTGGAGACGCTGGAAATGCGGGTTGAGCGTCAATGCGACAATGCGGAGAAAATTGCCGATTTCCTTGGCGATCATCCGGGTGTGAAGCGTGTCGTCTATCCTGGTCGCGACGACCATCCGCAGGCCGCCCTCGCCCGCAAACAGATGGCCCGTGGCAGCACCCTTGTCAGCTTCGAGGTCAATGGCGACCAGCAGGGCACCTTCGATGTGCTGAACCGCCTTTCACTCATCGATATCAGCAATAATCTCGGCGATGCGAAATCCCTTGTCACCCATCCAACGACAACGACCCATTCCAGCGTCAGCGACGCAACGAAAGAGGAGCTTGGCATCACCGAAAGCATGCTGCGCCTCTCCGTCGGGCTTGAGGATGTGGATGATCTGATCGACGATCTTGGCTACGCCCTGAGCGCGCAAAACCGGTAAAAAACGAGGACAGGCAGGATAAAACCTGCCTGTCCCGCTTCCGCGACAATTCATCGAAAAACTGGACAAATCGGGCCGGGGGCGCGATATTCAGGGCAAATGGACCGAACAAGTCTTTTGCGAAACGCGGAGGCCATATGGCAGCAACAGCAACATACGACAAGGTGACTGGAAACATTCAGGTTTCGGTTACACCGGTGTTTCTGATCGACCGCTCCCATCCAGAGGACAATTATTATGTCTGGGCCTATGAGGTCCGGATCGAAAATCTGGGGACCCGCACCGGGACTTTACGAAACCGCCACTGGCGCATTACCGACGCCAGCGGCAACACGGAAGTCGTCGATGGCGAAGGAGTGGTCGGCGAACAGCCAGTCCTGCATCCCGGCGATATATATGAATATACCAGCGGCACGCCGCTTTCGACCCCCTCCGGCATTATGGTCGGCAGCTATGATATGGAGTCGGAGGAAGGCGCCCTGTTCGCGGTCGACATTCCGGCATTCTCGCTCGACAGCCCGCACGAAATGTCGCCACTCCATTAGCCGGCAACCCCGGCCGCCTGTATAAGGGTAGTTCCATCCATGAACAAACACAGTCATCCAGATACGCCAAACGTGGAGAAACCCACTAAGGAAGAGGCAGAGGAAGCCATCCGCACCCTGATCCGCTGGGCGGGCGACGATCCGACGCGCGAAGGCCTTCGGGCGACGCCGGACCGGGTCGCGCGATCCTACCTTGAATTTTTCGCAGGCTATGAGGAGGATCCCGACAGCTATCTCGCCCGCACCTTCGAGGAAGTGAACGGCTATGACGAGATGGTAGTCCTGAAAGACATCCGTGTCGAAAGCTATTGCGAGCACCATATGGTGCCGATCATCGGCGTGGCCCATGTCGCCTATATGCCGAATAACCGGGTGGTCGGAATTTCCAAGCTCGCCCGCGTGGTCGACGCCTATGCGAAGCGTCTGCAAATACAGGAAAAGCTAACCCGCCAGATTGCTGAAACCATCGATCGCGCCCTGCAGCCAAAGGGCGTTGCCGTCATCATCGAAAGCGCGCATCAATGCATGACAACACGGGGGGTGCATAAGGATGGTGTCACCATGGTGACCAGCACCATGCTGGGTCTGTTCCGGAAATCGGACATTACCCGCCGCGAACTGCTGGCCTTTATTGGTAAAGGCTGATCCTGTAGGCCCGTGATTAATTTCCGTCTTATCTTCCTGGTTATCGGGATATTACTGGTCATCCTTGGCCTCGCAATGTTGATTCCGGCAACGGTGGACCTTTTTGTGAGTGATCGCGACTGGCAGGTGTTTCTGGCCGCCGCCGCCGTTGCCCTTTTTGTTGGCGGCGGGCTTTATCTTTCCAACCGCGGTGCGACGCTGGAACTCGGGCGACGGCAGGCCTTCATACTGACGACCGCCGCCTGGATCATTATCCCCGCCTTCGCCGCGCTTCCGCTTACCTTCAGCGAGCTTAACATTTCCTATACCGATGCGTTCTTTGAATGCATGTCCGGCCTGACGACAACCGGCTCAACCATTTTGACCGGCCTCGACAGCGCGCCGCCCGGCATTCTTCTCTGGCGCGCGCTGCTGCAATGGCTGGGCGGCATCGGCATCGTCGTGATGGCCATTGCCATCCTGCCGCTCCTCCGGGTTGGCGGTATGCAGCTTTTCCGCATGGAGTCTTCCGATAACTCAGCCGAAAAGGCCCTGCCCCGCTTTACGGAAATCGTGAAAGCCATCTGCTATATCTATCTGATGCTGAGCCTGATCTGCATGCTGTCTCTCTGGATGGCCGGCATGACCTTTTTCGAAGCCGTGACCCATTCCATGGCAACCCTTTCGACGGGCGGTTTCTCGACCTCTGACGGTTCCGCCGGGCATTTCAACAGCCCGCTGATCGAAAGCATTCTCGTTATCTTTATGATCATGGGGGCCCTGCCTTTCCTCATGTATCTACATATCCTGCAAGGGCGTCCTGGCAGCTTCATCAAGGACAGTCAGGTCCGCTGGTTCCTC
>SBHH01000231.1 GCA_006226265.1 Alphaproteobacteria bacterium
TTCCAATCTCCGCTCTTCGCTGAAGTCCCGACCTGAGTCGGTTCGAACCTCACTTCTTCTGGCACGGGCGCATGAAATTAATGGCAGCCTCGAACTTGCCGAAGACCGGTACGCCGCCGCCTACCGTTTCAGCAAATATTCTCCACAAATCGGCATTGCGTATGCGCAGTTCTTTCTCCGTCACGATGAGTTAAAACGCGCGAATGACGTGCTTGAAAAAATTCTTGATGGATCCCCGAACAATGTCTCGGCTCTTAAGATGATGGCCAATATCAAGTTGTCGGAGCAGAACTGGGCGGCGGCCGAGGATCTTGCCGAAAAAATTCGTAAAATCGACGAAAAAGATACAGTCGCTCTTCAGATTACCGGAGCTGCGCTCGCAGGCTTGCAGAATTCCTCAGAGAGCGAGAGCACCTTTGAAAAGGCCTATGAGGAAACCCCGAAGGCGGGAACGGCCATGGCGAATCTTGTAAAATCCTATATGCAGAACGGCAAGATCGAGAAGGCGGAAAGCTTTCTTAATTCGGTTCTCGCCACCAGCAAGGATAATTATCAGGCCAAGGTCTTCCTCGCCCAAATCAATTTCACCAAAGGCAAGGCGGACGATGCGATTAAACTCCTGAACGAGGCAGTCAGCGAGCATCCCAAGCTGTCGCCGGGCTATATCATGCTGGCGAAATATTATGCCGGAACGAAGCAGGTGCCGGAGGCAGAGAATATCCTGAAAGCAGGCCTTAAGGAGGAGCCGGAAGATTTCAACCTGAATATTTCGCTTGCCGCTCTTTATGAAGGGGCGGGCAAGCTGGCGGAAGCCAAGGCAATTTATAAGGATATGCTGAAAACCCGGCCGAATTCGGAAATCGTCGTCAACAATCTTGCAAGCCTGATCGCCGAGGATCCGAAGGATGAGGATGAACTTCGCTATGCCTATAGCCTTGCAAAACGCTTCCGTTCCTCAAAAGTGCCATTTTTCAAGGATACCTTAGGCTGGGTGCATTACCGGCTTGGTGAATATGACGCCGCCATCCCGCTCCTTCAGGATGCGGTTCTTGATGTGCCGGACATGCCGGTTTTGCGCTATCATCTCGGGATGACTTTCAAGGCGTCCGGGAATAATGATGATGCGAAAACCGAGCTTGAAAGGGCTATTTCCCTTGCGGTGAAACATCCGTTCCCGCAGGAAGATGAGGCGAAAAAAGCCCTGAATGAATTGAACGCGAGCGAGCCGAAAACGCAGTAGATAAAGCGGATTGGCCCGGCGCGTTATGTGCCGGGCCGCATTCTTTTTTGGCGTAGCTGGTTGGACAAATAAGCAATGTATCAAGAATTCTACGGACTAAATCAGAAGCCCTTCTCCATTCTGCCGGATCCGCACTACCTGTATTGGGGCCGCAGTCATTCGCTCGCCTACTCGATGTTGGAGTACGGGGTGATGAACCGGGCCGGCTTTACGGTCGTGACCGGTGAAATCGGCTGCGGCAAGACAACATTGATCCGGCACCTTCTTGACCGGTTGGATGAGGAATATACTGTCGGTCTCGTTTCCAACATTCAGGATGGCGATCTTCTGCAATGGGTGCTGATGGCCTTTGGTCAACCCTACGAAGGGAAATCCCACGTCGGCCTGCATGATGAGCTGCAGCAGTTTCTGATCCGTGAATATGCGGCAGGACGGCGCGCCATCCTGATTGTGGACGAGGCCCAGAACCTTGGTCCCAAGCTGCTGGAACAATTGCGGCTGCTGTCCAATATCAATGCGGATAACGATCAGCTTCTGCAGTTGATCCTGGTTGGCCAGCCACAATTGAAAGAGTTGCTGCAGGCACCGGAACTGGTCCAGTTTGTGCAGCGGATTGCCTCCGATTTTCACTTGACGCCGCTATCGGCTGTGGATGTGAAGGAATATATCCGTCACCGGCTTCATGTTGCCGGGCGCGACCTTCCACTTTTCACTGAAGAGGCATGCGACCGGCTTTTCGAAGCCAGCAACGGTATCCCGCGGATCGTCAATATTCTCTGCGATACATGCCTTGTCTATGGGTTTGCCCGCATGGCGCCGGAAATTAATACCGGAATTGTCGATGAGGTGATCGAGGACAAGAGAAGCCACGGCATCTTCGATCTGGGGGCTGCACGGGGGCTTAAAAGTGATGGCGGTAAAAGCGGTTCCCCAGCGGCGGCCCCTGTAGAAGAACCTAAAAGAGAGGCGCCCAGCCTCACGGTTCATGATCCGGAACTTGCAACCTCATTATTTCGGAAAATTCACCCCTCCCGCTGATATCATAAAGGATTGCCCCATATCACCACCACCAGGGGCCAGATTTTCTCATATAGGCAAGGGGAGGCTCTGACGGGGATCAGAACGCCTTTTTGATCGAGACCGAGATATTATTTTCGCGCAAGGAATCCGTCGGGGTTTCACTATCGCGGTTGAAATAGCTGTAGCTGACGGTGCCGCTCAGACTTTCCGTGAACTGATAGTTGAAAGCGCTCCTGCCGTAGAATGTCCGGTCTTTGCCGCCTGCGAATTGCGAATCAATCACGCGGGAATATCCGGCGGAAAGCGCAAGCTCAAGCTGTCGGGAGAGCTGCCGGGCATAACTGCCATCAAAAGAGACAACCTTGTCATTGGTGTTGGTATCGAGAAATTCGCGCGTGATATAGCTTGCTGTCGCCGAATAGGTATTTCGCCCTTTCTCGCCGCGCAAGCCCATCGCTGCCGTCTTTGCCTTGGCGATGCTGTCCACATAGGTGCCGGTTACCCGGTTCGGATCGACCAGTTCTCCGTTGGTATCCAGCACATCCGTATCGGCAAGCGACTGGCCTGCGCCGACAATATCGACATTATAGGAAGCCGTGAAAGCCGCTTCACTTGAAATCAGATAGGTCAGGTCCGCATCGACAATGCCGCCGCCATAGCGATGGCCGACCTGGAGGCTGAAATCCGTCCGTGGCCCCGGCGTCAGGCGAACGCCGCCGCCGTAAAAGGCGCCGCTAATCGCATCATTGTCGATGTTGTCACCGTCAAATTCGTCCCAGCCGGTGGTGCCAAGCAAAGCGACGTATTTGTTGATCGGCATCTGGCCCGTACCCTTGAAGGAGGCGCGCCGCAAATCATCCCCGTTATCCACCTGATTATTGTAGGCGTTGCCTTCAAGGGCCCATTTGGTCCGGGCGAAATGCCGGCCGCTTTCAAGTTTCAGATCGACGGCATTGGTATAGCTGTCGTTCGGTGTTGTTGCCGTACCGCCTGTATCCGGGTTGCTGAAAGTGACCTGAGAATAGGTATACCGGGCGATGCCGGTCGCAAAACCGCCGAAATCATGCATGTAATAGGGGCTAATCCGGCTGTTCAGTACCTGCGTCCGGTCGCCGGCCCCCGTCCGGTCGGAGAAAGCAGTATTGCCGGAACGGTTCAGCGTCTCTTCCGTATAGGCGATCTGGCTGTCAACGAAGAGATGTTCCTGAACCAGCTCGGCATTTCCCGACGCCAGCAGATTATGCCGGAAGCCATTGAGATCGGTGTATTTCGAATAGAAATCGTAGGAGCCGTCGTAGGAGCCGTGCAGATTGAGCCGGTTCCCGACCGCGTCGACTGTAAAGCCCGCGTTGAGGCTGGTGATGAAGTCGCTCTTGCGGTTGTTGGAAGTGCTGAGCGCATTGTCGGTATATTGCTCGCCAATGCCGATATAGGGGGAGAATGTCCAGTCGGCCGCAACGGCCGGAACTGCGGCGGAAACCGACACCCCGACAACGGCTGTGCCGGTCATCAGGACAGTACGGAACTTTTTCCCGAATTGGTGAGGTTTGGCGAATAGCACAACAGAACTACCTTTTTCTGGGCCCAAAATCACAATTCACGCGCCCTTCGGACGCAGTGTCCTAGAACCAGCTTTCCGGGATAATCAGAATATCGCCCGGCAGCAGCGGGACATTGGCCGAGACATCCCCATCGACGAGCAGGTCGCTCAGTCGGACGTTATAGGATTTCTCGACACCGTTCTCCTTGCGGACAATAACGGAGCGGTTGCCAGCCGCGAATTCGGTCATGCCGCCGACGGCGATCATGGCATCCAGTACCGTCATTTCATTGCGATAGGGAATGGCCTTGGGCTCCGCCGCCTGACCGACGATTCGGATCTGTTGATTATAGGGGCCGTTGAAGGTTTTGACCGTCACCGTTACCAGCGGGTCCTTTACATATTTCGAAAGAACCTTTTCCATATCGCGGGCCAACTGGCGTGAGGTTTTGGTGGCCGCCATCATATCGTCAACCAGCGGGGTCGAGATCCGGCCATCGGGCCGGACCGGAACAGTGACAGATAGATCGGGGTTCTGCCAGACAAAAACGTCCAGCTCGTCCTGCGGACCGATGATATATTCAGGGGCATCCGCCAGCGATTTCGGCGCAACATTTGATGCCTGGTTCTGGGCCGCGCAGGCGGAAACTGCCAGTATCAGCAAGATCGCAACTGTCCGGGTGATGGCGGACGTAAAATTTTTGAACTTAAACACCGGAATGTCTCCCCCTCATCATAAGTTATTCCTACCCGTATGGCTGAAAACCGGGTCTGGATGAAATATATCCGATTTTAGGCATCTTTAACATAAAAACCCCTGTGAATCGAAGGGGTAATACCGTATTTGTTCCCAGTATTCTTCTAAAAATGGCCATAATGCAACAATATTTCATGTTGACTTAGCGTCCCGGCACACAAGTTAACCATATGCAGGGCTGGGTATCCCGACAAATTCATTAACCCTTTTTCAGCCTTTTTTGTGTAGACTATTAAGCCTGATCGGGGATGGAATTAACCATGATAATCCTTTATGGTCCGCACGGAGCGTGGAATCTAGTCAATTGAGGGAAGCGTGAGCAACCAGAAAAATCCGCTTCTGAAGCAAACTCTGGAGAAATGCTCCCGGGTATTCGTGGTCATTGCCTTTTTCGGCCTGGCCATCAACTTGCTCATGCTGACATCGCCGATGTTCATGATGCAGGTGTTTGATCGCGTCATCACCAGCCGTAATACAGACACCCTCATGATGCTGCTTCTTATTGCGGGGATTGCCTATCTCACCATGGCGACGCTGGAAGGGGTGCGTACTTTCATTCTTGTCCGGATGAGCAGCTGGCTTGATGACCAGATCGGCGCAGAGGCCCTTAATTCCAGCATTATGTCGACCCTGGCGACGGGGCGGGAAGCCAGTGTTCAGGCGCTTCGCGACCTTGGCACCTTCCGTTCCTTTTTGACGGGACCGAGCATTTTTCCCATTCTCGATGCCCCCTTCGCGCCGATCTTTCTGGGCGTCATGTTCCTTTTGCATCCGCTGCTCGGCTGGATTGCCCTGCTTGGCGCCCTGGTCCTTCTCTCTATCGCTTTCATTAATGAGCGGGTGACCCGCAATCTGATGAAATCTGCCGGCGGACGGTCCATGATTGCGATGAAAGAGGCCGAGACGGCATCGCGCAATGCTGATGTAATCGCTGCCATGGGTATGATGCCGCAAATGATTGGTCGCTGGAACAGCCACAGCACCGAAGCACGGATGTTGCAGGCCAACGCCAGCGATCGGGGCGGTATTCTTGCTGCCATGTCGAAATTTATCAGAGTGCTGCTGCAGGTCGGTATTACCGGCGCCGGGGCCTGGCTTGTCATCAGAGCGGAGATGAGCCCGGGTTCGATGATTGCGGGTTCAATCATCATGGGCCGCGCCCTTGCCCCGGTCGAGCAGGCAATCGGGTCCTGGAAAGGATTTCTCTCTGCACGTGCCGCCTACGGTCGGCTGAAAGCCCATATCGAGACAAGCGCCCCCCGACAGGAGGTCATGCCGCTGCCGCGGCCAAAAGGGCATGTGTCCGTTGAAAGCCTGACCTATACTCATGTGAACAGCAAGGAACCGATCCTCCGCAATGTCAATTTCAGGCTGGATGCGGGCGAAGTGCTGGGCATCATAGGTCCGACAGCGGCAGGCAAGACGACCCTGGTGCGCATTCTGGTGGGCAATCTGAAGCCGCGCTTCGGCCACGCCCGGCTCGATAATATGGATGTCTCTGAATGGAGTGCCGATGACCGCGGTCAATATATCGGTTATCTGCCGCAGGATATCGAGCTTTTCTCGGGTACCATTCGCGAGAATATAGCGCGCATGGGCGAAGGGGATCCGGCCATGGTGATTGCCGCCGCAAAAAAAGCCGGCATTCATGACATGATTCTCCGGATGGAAAAGGGATACGAGACTCAGATCGGGGAAGGCGGCGCTTCGCTCTCCGGCGGTCAGCGTCAGCGTATTGCGCTTGCCCGCGCCCTCTATGGCAGCCCGAGCCTCCTGGTGCTGGATGAACCAAACGCCAACCTTGACAGCGTCGGCGAGCTTGCCCTGATGCATGCGATGGATTCGCTCCGGGCGGAAGGCATGACGATCATCGTGATTGCGCACCGGCCTAATATCCTCAAGCATGTAGACAAGATTCTTGTCATGAAAGACGGGGTGCTGCAGGAATTCGGCGACCGGGAAGATGTGTTGATGAAACTGCAGGGAGGGCAACGGGCTCTTCCGGGACCATCGGGCAATGGTGCAGGGACACCGCAGCGATTCCAAATTCGCCGTAATCCCGATAATCCGGAACAGGCCACTATTGTTCCTGTGCCCCCCCAGCCTGTGCGTGAGGAGGGTAATGAGGCGAAGACATCTGACGCTGCTGTGCGGCGCGCTGCGGGAAAACCATCCTCCATGCCGCCCTCGGCCCATGCCAATGTGGCCGGAATGCCCCCCCGACCGGTTTCCTCATCCGAGCAAACAGCGAAATATCCAAGAAACGGGACCGGAAAAAGTAATGGCAACGGTAGTGGAGCAGGCAATGGAAGCCAGCAACATGTAGTGCACAAACCGCTTTCAGGAGGGCTTGCTCCGAAATCGAATGGCGGTTACCTGAATGGGGATGCTGGCCCGAGAAAGAAGGCGGCCGTCCTCACCATGGGGCCGAGTGAAAAAATTAAGGCGAAGATCCAGTCACTGACCAGTCATCCCTTAAGTGATGCGGAAATTTCCAAAATCTATTCCCTGTTCGTGAAGGGGGACCAGCAGGGGGCCCTTAAATATATCGAGGATATCAAGCGATGATGAATGTCCGCGGGCCTATTATCACCGGTCTGGTGATCATCTTCCTGTTTTTTGGTGCCTTTATGGGTTGGGCGGCCTTCGCCCCTCTTGGCAGCGCGGCAATCGCGCAAGGCACGGTGAGCGTTGAGGGAAATCGCAAGTCGGTCCAGCATCTGGAAGGCGGTATCGTCTCGAAAATCAATGTTGATGACGGCGACTTTGTTAAAAAAGGTCAGGTTTTGATCGTCCTTGACGAAGTTCAATCGAAAGCCTCCATGGAGATTGTCCGGGGACGCAAGATAGTCGCTCTTGCACAAAAGGCGCGACTGGTAGCCGAGCGGGACGGTCTCGACAAAATCGAATTTCCCGCCTCTTTAACGGACCACAAGGACGAGCCAACGGTGCGCGAGGCAATACAGGGCCAAATCAATATTTTTGAAGCGCGCCGGGCGTCGGAAAAAGGTCAGATCACCATTCTTGAGCAGAAGGCAGCTCAGCTTGAAGAGGAAATCAGGGGGCTGGAGGGACAAGTGACGGCTTCCGAGCGGCAGATCAAGCTGATCAGCGAGGAAATCGACGATGTCGAGCAGTTGGTCAAAAAGAATCTGGCCAAGCGGCCGCGACTTCGCGCGCTGCAACGGAGCCTTGCCGAACTCAAGGGCAACCGCAGCCAGAATATTTCGAAGATTGCCCAGACACGCCAGGCGATTGGCGAGGTGAAGCTTCAGATCAGCGAAAAATCGAATGCCCGGATTGATCAGGTCGTTGCCGATCTTAGGGATGTGCAGGCCAAACTGTTTGATCTGCAGGAGCAGACCCGCGCGTCCGAAGATGTGCTGGACCGTACAGAGATCCGTGCTCCCACGACCGGTTATGTGGTTAATTTGCAGGTTCATACGACGGGTGGCGTTATTGCGCCGGGTGCAACGGTCATGGATATCGTTCCCGATGACGTCAAGCTGGTCGTCGAGGCGAAGGTTAATCCGAAGGATATCGATACGGTTCACACCGGCCTTCCGGCTCGCATCCGCTTTCCCGCCTTCAGTCAGCGGTTTTCTCTACCGGCAGAAGGAACAGTCGTCAGTGTCTCTGCTGACAGCCTGGAAGACAAACGAAGCGGCAGTTTCTATTATCTCGCCCGTGTCCGGATCGACAAGCTTGAGGATCCGAAAATCAAGCTTGCGCAGCTTCGCCCCGGCATGCAGGCCGATGTTATGATCTCAACCGGTGAGCGCACGGCTCTCGATTATTTCATTAATCCGATCATCCTGAGCTTCAGCCGCGCCCTCAGGGAGGATTGAAATCTTTTCTTCGAAAGTCAGGACTTCAGCTTTTTTCGAAGACCCTTGAGAAGACTTAGGGCTGCGGGGGGCAGCAGGGCGGTGATTTCCGATTTCAGGTAATGACGTTTGGCGAGGCCGATAGCTCTGTTAAAAGGAAAGCCCAGAAGCTCCGGCCAGAGATATCCGATAAAATCGCGGGCGAACTGCTGGCTTTGACGATAGTCCTCCGGCAAGGATAGCATCATGCGGTAGATAATGGAATTGTTGAACGGACTAAGTGAGGGATAGGAAACATTATGGCCGAACACGCTTGGTCCGGCCCAGCATCCAAGCCGCTGTTCGATATAGGCGAGATCCCAGAGAGTACTTCCTCCCGTGACGGGGAGCTCTCTTAGCCATTGTTCGGCGCCGGCACGGATGGCTGGAATCGAGGGCATTCCAAGCCGGTCGATCAGAAGCCCGGGGTCCACTGTTTCCCGTGTCTCTATTCCGTCGCCCCAATAATAGGCACGGCCGACTTCGCCGCAGGTTCCTGTCAGGGCATGGTAATGCCGGTCATAGCGTTCCGCAGTTGCGGCGAGATTGGTCACATGATCATAGACGCAATAACCTGTACGCTTGAGCCAGGCATCAATTTCTTCGGGGCGGGTGTCGACAAACTCGATAAACTCGTGGTTGAGGTCCAGTTTTCTGCTAATTGCAGCGGCGATATGAGTGTCAAGGTCAGGTGCACCGCCTTTTGCGGCCATCGTTACAGTTTCGTAAAAGCACTGATTCCGGTATTTGGCTGTTGCTGCAACTACCATGCGTGAATCATATCCCGCTGTCAGATGAACGATTCCGCGCCCGGCCTTGATTACTGCTTCAGCATTTTCCGCGACACGATCCGCAATGAGGTGCGTTTTGGCCTGTGGCACCCGTCCTCTGGGAAGGAGTGGGGCGATTTCTTCGGCCGTTTCAGGCCAGAACCGTCGTACCTGCCCGGTTTCCAGACTAAGCTCGTGATTGGGAAGCAGCCTCATAATATCTTTGTAGGGCGTCAGGCCGAAAGCAAGCCAGCCGAACCGTTCTCCGATGCGGAAGCATTCCTGTATTTCAGTGTCTGGGGCTAGCGGTTGAAGAATCCCAAGAGCCGTCGGCGTTGATCCGGCGGCCTTAAATCGGGCTGAATAAACGAGCGGCAGCAAGGCGCCTGCGTCGGTTCGTGCAAATGTCTGCCCGTTCCGGGCAATGAGAAGGATATAACGTCCGCAAAGACTATCAAGAAACTCCGGATCGAGCGGATTGCCGAGTTCAAGGTGAGTACCGTCAGTGAGAAGGGCTCCATGTCGGATGACCCAGCCGAGCAAAAAGCCGTGTACCGGTGCATCGGCGCTATTGATCGATATTACAGGGAGCTCATCCGAGGCTGCGATTGACCAGTCGAGAAGCGAATAGCTTTTCCAGTTATCAAGCTCTGCGGGAAGGGTTTTTGCGATCAGGAATTGCTTCGGTAGCGGCAAGACGGTACTCATGTTACATGTCCTCCCGGAAAATCCGGTCCTTCCTAACTTGCTTTACAGAAGGTAATCGAGCCGATTTCCGGCTGCAAGCCCAATTCTTCTTCACTTAGTCTAGTGTCTGTAAACAGTTGGCGCACCCGGAGGGAATCCGGGTGCGCCGTTTGACATGTTTATTTCGAGCAGTTCGGACTTACGAGAAATCGAAATCGCTCTGTACGTGCATATCGACGCCAATCAGATCGAAATGTGAGCTATTATGCTCGTCATAGGCATCGATTGCGGCCGTACGTTCATAAACGGTTTGGGATGCATCGATATCGATGGCGTGATCGATAATGCTGAAGTCGGCAATATCGCCATGGAACTCTGCAGCGTTCTTGAAGGTCGTTCCACCAACGGTGACATCCCACCAACTTGCATCGCCGATACCCTTGGTTACATCGTCAACCGTCTGTAGTACCTTGCCATCGAAATAGATCGACAGGCTGTCGGCGGAATCATCGAGAACCAGCTGGACATCA
>SBHH01000166.1 GCA_006226265.1 Alphaproteobacteria bacterium
GGATCATGTCCTGATGCCGGGCTTTATCGATCCGCATCTGCATCCGTCCCTCGGCGCCATCCTGCTGTCCTGCCATTTCATCACGGCGATGGAATGGAAACTGCCCGACCGCACCTGCGCCGCCGTCGCAACGCCGGAGGCCTATATCGCGCGGCTGACCGAGATCGAGCGCGGGATCGAGGAGGCGAAAGAGCCGCTCATCACCTGGGGCTATCACAAAATCTGGCATGGCAATGTAAACCGGGAGGCGCTGAATGCCGTCTCGGCAACGCGGCCGATCTTCGTCTGGCAGCGGTCCTTCCATGAAATCATCGCGAACGACGCGGCCATCGACTGGATGGGCCTCGACCGGGCGGAGCTGGAACGGCATCCACAGATTGAACTCTCAACGGGCCGCTTTTTCGAGACCGGCCTTGCCGTCGCCACCAAATGCATGAACCAGTATCTGTATGAACCGACGCGCTTTCGGAACGGGCTGGAACTGGTCAAACAGGCGGTGCATTTCGGCGGCCATACCACCATCGGCGAGATGGCCTATCCACTGATAGATGATACCGCGGAATGGAAAATCCTTTCCGACGTGGTGGAGCGCGACGATGTCCCCTTCCGCATGCAGGTAGTGCCGCGCGGCGCCCTGCGCGGGGTCTGGGAGGCCGAAACGGAAACCGAGCTTGCCCGCGTCAACAGCTATGGCGCGCGTCGCTCCCACCGGCTGATGTTCGGCAATGGCGTCAAGCTTTTCACCGATGGCGGCTTTTTCGCCGAACTGATGCAGATACAGGAACCGGGTTTCATCGACGGCCATCATGGCGAATGGCTCATGCCACCCGAAACTTTCGAGGCCCTCGCACGCACTTACTGGAATGCAGGCAAGCGCATCCATGTCCATTGCACCGGTGATCTCGGCGTGGAACTTGCGCTCGATACCCTTGAAAAGCTGCAATTCGAACGGCCGCGCGTCAATCACCGCTTCACGATCGAACATTTCGGCGTTTCCACACCGGAGCAGGCGCGGCGCATCGCGGACCTCGGCGCCCTCGTCTCCGCCAATGTCTATTATCTCCATGAGCTGGGAGAGGCCTATTGGAAGCATTCCATCGGCTATGAGCGCGCGTCGCAAATGGCGCGGCTCGGCACCCTGAAACGGGAGAATGTCACCATGGCGCTTCATTCCGACTTCACCATGGCGCCCGCGCTACCGCTCAACTCCGCCTGGGTTGCGGTGAACCGCATCGCCGAAAGTGGTGCCGTTCTCGGCGAAACCGAATGCATTGATCTTGAAACGGCGATGCGCGCCATCACCATCGATGCCGCCTATGTCCTTGGCATGGAACATGAAATCGGCTCCATCCGGGCCGGAAAAAAGGCTGACTTCACGGTGCTGGAGGCCGACCCCTGGGAGGTCGATCCGAAATCCCTGAAAGACATTCCCATCTGGGGCACCGTTTTTGAAGGCCGCCCCTTCCCGATCGGAGGGTGATGCCATGCGCCTTCCGGTCACGCTTCTGAGCGGCTATCTCGGTGCGGGCAAGACGACCCTCGTGAACCATCTGCTGGCAGGCGATCATGGCCGCCGGATTGCCGTGCTGGTCAATGATTTCGGCGAGATCAACATCGACGCGGCCCTCATCGAGACGAAGGAGGAAAATGCCATCAGCCTCTCGAACGGTTGCGTCTGCTGCTCCATCACCGATGATCTCGGCGCGGCACTGGATGCCCTGCTCGCCCGCGACATCCGCCCCGAACATATCCTGCTGGAGGCAAGCGGCGTCGCCGATCCGGCCCGCCTCGCCCGCCATGCCGGAAACTGGCCGGGGGTCGAGCTTGACGCCATCCTAACCGCCGCCGATGTCGAGACGATCAAAACGCGGGCAGAGGATAAATTCGTCGGAACACTTGTTAAAAGCCAACTTCGCGCCGCCGATTTGATCCTGCTCACGAAAACCGATATCGTCCCGCCTGAAGAAGTGGCGGAGGTTGAAGGATGGATCAGGGGGTTGAGCCCGCGCGCGCAAGTGATCCGGAAGGGCGCGGAAGGCCTCGCCGATATTCTGCTCTTAGGCCCGCCGCTTCGGGAGGCAGGCACTGCGATTTCCGACATGCCGCCCGCAACGGGCGCACTTCATACCGCCAGCCTGCAACTGCCGGAACCGGTCACGGAGCCAGAACTTCTCGCCCGCCTTACCAATTTGCCGGACAGCATTCACCGGGTAAAAGGCTTCTTCCGCGACAGCGCCTCCGGCCGAATGCGGCTCTTGCAGCGCGTCGGCAGCCGCACGAGCATTTCGAAAGCGCCGGAGGGTGCTCTGTCCGGTCTCGTCCTTATCGCGGCGGGAACAGCGCGCGATCTCGCCCTCGCCCGCGAAATTCTGACCACCCCGTTTCATACGGCTGCCGATGTTCCGGCGGCCTGATGCCATCCGTTATTCTGTTCGAGGATTTGTTAAATGAGTGAGCTTCCCTCCCGCGCCCGCGTGGTCATTGTCGGCGGTGGTGTCATCGGCTGTTCGGTCGCCTATCATCTGACCAAACTCGGCTGGAAAGACGTCGTGCTGCTGGAGCGAAAGCAGCTCACCTCCGGCACCACATGGCATGCGGCGGGGCTCATTGCCCAGCTCCGGGCGAGCAAGAACATGACCCGCCTCGCAAAATACAGTCAGGAACTTTACGGCAGACTGGAGGAGGAAACCGGCGTTTCAACCGGCCTTCGGCGGACAGGATCGATCACCGTCGCCCTCACCGATGAGCGGAAAGAGGAGCTCTTGCGCCAGGCCTCCATGGCGCGGGCCTTCGATGTGGAGATTGAGGAAATCAGCCCGTCCGAGGTGAAGGCGCGCTATGACTATCTCAATATCGACGGGGTCGCCGGCGCGGTCTGGCTGCCGAAGGACGGACAGGGCGATCCCGCCAATATCGCCCTCGCCATGGCGAAAGGCGCGCGCCAGCGGGGCGCCCTCATCAGGGAACGGGTCGCCGTCACCGGCTTTCAGAAGGCGGGCCGCCGCGTGACCGGCGTCGACTGGCAGGATGAAGAAGGCAACCGGGGCCATATCGCCGCCGAGATGGTGGTCAATTGCGCCGGAATGTGGGGGCATGAGGTTGGCCGCATGGCGGGCATCAATGTCCCGCTTCAGGCATGCGAACATTTCTATATCGTGACCGAGGGCATCCCGAACCTGCCGCAGCTTCCTGTCCTTCGCGTGCCCGACGAATGCGCCTATTACAAGGAGGATGCGGGCAAGATTCTTCTGGGCGCGTTCGAACCCGTGGCCAAGCCCTGGGGCATGGCGGGCATTCCGAAGGATTTCGAATTTGACCAGCTGCCCGAGGATTTCGATCATTTCGAACCCATTCTGGAGGCCGCCGTCAACCGCATGCCGGTGCTCGCCGATGCGGGCATTCATACCTTCTTCAACGGGCCCGAAAGCTTCACGCCGGACGATGCCTATCATCTTGGCCTCGCGCCCGACATGGATAATGTCTGGGTCGCGGCGGGCTTTAATTCCATCGGCATCCAGTCGGCGGGGGGCGCAGGGATGGCCCTCGCCCAGTGGATGGAGGATGGCGCGAAACCCTTCGACCTTGGCGATGTGGATATCTCCCGCATGCAGCCGTTTCAGGGCAATAAAAGCTATCTGGTGGCTCGCGCGACGGAAACGCTCGGCCTGCTCTATGCCGATCATTTCCCCTTCCGCCAGAAGGAAAGCGCGCGCGGCATCCGCCGTTCCCCCTTCCATCACGAATGGCTGACCCATGGCGCGGTGATGGGCGAGCTTGCGGGCTGGGAGCGGCCCAACTGGTTCGCAAATCCGGGTCAGGAAAAACGCTATGACTATAGCTGGAAGCGCCAGAACTGGTTTGAAAATGCGGCCCAGGAGCATCGTGCGATCCGCGAGAATGTCGGCATGTATGACATGTCCGCCTTCGGCAAGATCCGTGTTGAGGGACCGGATGCGGAAAAGTTCCTGAATTATGTGGGCGGCGGCGATTTCTCCGTGCCCGCAGGCAAGATCGTCTATTGCCAGTTCCTAAATGATGCGGGCGGGATCGAGGCCGATGTCACCGTGACCCGCCTCACGGAGACCGCCTATCTTGTGGTGACGCCGAGTGCGACCCGCCTCGCCGATCAAAGCTGGCTCACCCGGAACAAAGGCGATTTCAATGTCGTCATCACCGATGTCACGGCGGGCGAAGCGGTGCTCGCCGTCATGGGACCTAATGCCCGCAAGCTGATGCAACAGGTGAGCCCGAACGACTTTTCAAACGCGCATCATCCCTTCGGCATGGCGCGGGAGATCGAGATCGGCATGGGCCTCGCCCGCGCCCACCGCGTAAGCTATGTGGGCGAGCTTGGCTGGGAGCTTTATGTCTCGACCGACATGGCGGGGCATCTCTTTGAGACGCTGACGGCGGCGGGGGCGGATATGAACCTCGCGCTCTGCGGCATGCATATGATGGACAGTTGCCGGATCGAGAAGGCCTTCCGCCATTTCGGCCATGACATCGCATCGGAGGATCATGTCATCGATGCGGGGCTTGGTTTCGCCGTGAAAACCGACAAGCCCGCCTTTATCGGTCGCGATGCCGTCCTGAAACGAAAAGAGACGGGGCCGGAAAGCCGCCTTGTCCAGTTCCTTCTGGAAGACCCGGAGCCTCTTCTCTATCACCATGAGCCGATTTTGCGCGACGGGAAGTTCGCGGGCTATCTCTCCTCCGGCGCCTATGGCCATGCGTTGGGTGCCGCAGTCGGGCTCGGCTATGTTCCTTGCAAGGGCGAGAGTGCAAGCGATCTCCTTTCCTCCCGCTACGAGATCGAGATTGCGGGCACGCGCGTCGCCGCCAAAGCCTCCCTCAAGCCGATGTATGATCCGAAATCGGAGCGGGTGAAGGTTTGAACGCCTTTGCCCGCTGCCCTTCCCGTCAGTGAAAATCGCGTGACGGGAAAAGGCCCTTGATCGCATCGCGCGGATGACGCTGCGGACTGACCGCCTTGTCGGAGGATTGCGGCGGTGGCGTATCGCCTCCCTCGCCCCTGAAAAAGGCCGGATCGTCGAGCCTTTCAAGATAGCCGGAAAAATCCTCGATCCGGTCGGCGATCAGATGGGTGACAATATCCTTTCGCTCCAGCACGCCGGTGATGCGGACCAGCCGGGAGGTCATGACTTCCCGACGGAAACGTTCGAACACCCGCTTCCAGACGATGATATTAAGGCTTCCCTCCTCATCCTCCAGGGTCATGAAAATCACCCCTTTCGAAGTGCCGGGCCGCTGCCGCGCCAGAACAAGCCCCGCCACGCTCATCGGGGTTTTATGAGGGGTCGTCTGCAGGCTACCGGAAAGGCTCGTCTCCGGAAAATGATCCCGCAGCAGCCTCATCGGATGATCCTTCAGGCTGAGCCGGAGGGAGCGGTAATCCTGCAGCACATCCTCTCCCGGATGGAGCGGAGGCAAAAGCGCCGCCGGATCGAGGGACTGCTCATCCTCGCGCGCATAGGCAAAAAGCGGGAGCGGCTTTTCGCCTTTGATGGCGCTTCCCTGCCAGAGCGCCTCCCGCCGGGTGAGCCGGAGGGAGGAAAAGGCATCCGCATTGGCGAGCCGCTTCAGGACGCGGGGCGGCACCCCCGCCCGGACCCAGACATCGCGCACCGTGACATATCCGTTCTGGCGGGAGGCGGAAATCCAGCTCGCATCCTCCTCGTTCATGCCGCGGATCTGGCGCAGGCCGAGCCGGAGCGCAAACCCATCCGCCCCCAGTTCCAGAATATTGTCCCAGTCGGAATAATTGACATCGGGGGGGCGCACCTCCACCCCGTGGGCGCGCGCATCGCGGACGATCTGCGCAGGGGCATAAAATCCCATGGGCTGGGAATTGAGAAGCGCGCAGGCGAAAACATCCGGGTAGTGATATTTCAGCCAGGCCGAAATATAGACCAGCAGCGCGAAGGAGGCGGCATGGCTTTCCGGAAAGCCATAGTCGCCGAACCCTTCGATCTGGCGAAAACATTTCTCTGCAAATTCAGATTCATATCCGTTTTTCTGCATCCCCCGTATGAATTTCTCCCGGAAGCTATTGATGGTCCCCATCTTGCGGAACGTCGCCATGGCGCGGCGCAATTGATCCGCCTCGTCCGCCGTGAAGCCCGCACCGACGATGGCGATGCGCATGGCCTGCTCCTGAAAAAGCGGTACGCCTAGGGTCTTATGCAAAACCGCTTCCAGTTCTTTCGATGGATAAGTCACTTTCTCCTCATCATTCCGCCGACGGATATAGGGATGCACCATATCGCCTTGAATGGGGCCCGGCCGGACAATCGCCACCTCGATCACCAGATCGTAGAAATTCCGGGGCTTCATGCGCGGCAGGAAGGACATCTGCGCCCGGCTCTCCACCTGAAAGACACCAAGACTGTCGGCCTGGCAGAGCATGTCATAAACGGCGGCATCCCCTTCCGGCACCGTCGCAAGGCTTTGGGATATCCCGTAATGGGTTTTAAGAAGCGCGAAGGCCTTCCGGATACAGGACAGCATGCCGAGCCCCAGCACATCCACCTTCAGGATGCCGAGGGTGTCGATATCGTCCTTGTCCCATTCGATGACGGTGCGCTCCTCCATCGCCGCATTTTCCACCGGCACGATATCGTCGAGGCGGGATCGGGTAATGATGAAGCCGCCGACATGCTGCGACAGATGGCGCGGATAGCCGATCAGCTTGCGGGCGAGTTCCGCACAGAGGGCGATCCGCCGGTCATCGGGGTCGAGCCCGACCTCGCGAAGCCGCGCGCGGGAAGTTGCCTGATCCGCCTCCGACCAGCCCCAGATGAGATTGGTCATCGAGCCCAGCATGTCGAGCGACAGACCGAGCGCCTTGCCGACCTCGCGGATGGCGGAGCGGGCGCGATAGCAGATCACCGTCGCCGCCAGCCCGGCCCGGTGGCGGCCATATTTCCCGTAAATATACTGGATCACCTCCTCGCGCCGTTCATGCTCGAAATCAACATCGATATCGGGCGGCTCGTTCCGGGCGGCGGAGACGAACCGCTCGAACACCATATCGAGCCGCTCCGGCGAGACGGCGGTGATGCCGAGCATATAGCAAACGACCGAATTTGCCGCTGAGCCCCGCCCCTGACAGAGGATGCCCTGCTCGTTCGCGAATTTGACGATGTCATAGATGGTCAGGAAATAAGGCGCGTAATCGAGCGTCTTGATGATCTCAAGCTCGCGCCGAACCAGCTTCATCGCCTTTTCCGGCACGCCATGCGGATAGAGATGTGGCGGATAGCGGATCGGAATACGCGCCGCCACCAGCCGTTCCAGCTCGGCCTGCGGCTCAGCCCCGTTCGCAACCTCGTCCGGATATTCATATTTCAACTCATCGAGCGTGAAGGAGACAAAATCGCAAATCTCCCCGGTCCGCGCGACCGCCGCCTCAAGCCCCGCAAAAAGGGCGTACATCTCGCCTGCACTTTTCAAATGCCGTTCCGCATTTTTCTGCAAGTGAAAGCCTGCCTCCTCCACCGTGCAATGATGGCGGATGCAGCTCATGATATCGGCGAGTGCGCGGTTCTCCGGTGCATGCATCAGGGCATGGGTCGTCGCAACCAGCGGCACGCCCGTCGCGCCCGAAAGCGCCTGCAACCGGTCGAGCCTTGTGTCCTCCCGTCCCGAATGAAGATTTTCAATCGCGAGATAGAGCCGCTCCCCAAGCGCCGCCGCCCAGTCTTCAAGCTCTTTCTCGAACCCCGCGTCCAGTTCTTCCGGCGGCAGCAGGATGAAAATAATCCCCTCCGCCCAGTCAAGCACATCGGCCTTATGGATCAGGCAATGCCCCTTCTCGGCCCGCTGGCGGCCAAGGCTGATCAGGCGGCAGAGCCGACCATAGGCGGCCCGGTCCGTCGGGAGCGCCACGAGCGACTGCCCGTCCGAAAGCGCAAGCTCGGCTCCGATCAGGATGCGCTGACCGATTTTCCGCGCCTCCGCATAGGCGCGGACGACCCCGGCAAGCGAATTCCGATCCGTGATCGCAACCGCCGTGAGCCCGAGCTCCTTCGCCCGGCGGACATAATCCTCAGGATGGGAGGCCCCTTCGAGAAAGGTGAAATTTGTCGTGACATGCAGCTCGGCAAAACGGGACATGGTTCAGCTTCCCATGCCATGGAGATACCAGCGGCAATGCCCCGCCTCCGTCACGGAATAGAGCCAGAGAACCGCCCCGGCGGAAGTTGTGCCCCACCAGTAATCACGCGCGCCGCTCCGCCAGAGGGGATCATCCCGCCACCAGTCCGGCTCAATCCGTTCCGGCCCCGAGAGGGGCGTGACGGCGCAGCTTTTCCCGTTCCATAAAATCCGCGACGGAAACCCCGGCGGCTCCCCTTCCAGAACCGGGAGCGGCTTTTTCAAAAGGCGGAGCGGACGGCGGGCGCGCAGAACCGGCCAGCTTTCCGCCTCCCCCGGATGAAGTGCCGGGCGCATCCGGAAGGCTCGCTCGGGGATATGGCTCTCGACGGGGGCGAATTTCAGGATATGCGCCGGGCCGAACATATTGGCAAGCTCGGCCACCAGTTGCTCCACCGCCGCATCCACCGCCTTTTGCGGGCTGTCGCCAAGCCGGGCCTGCCCGGACTGAAGCGGCGCCACCGCCTCCGCCGTCAGGGTCATCCGCTCGATCCCGAACCCGACGTCGAGCTGTTCGAAATGATGGGTAAAAAGGCGCATCAGGGCCGGAATATCGAGGCCGGGATGCATCGTGCGGATGGTGAAGGTCTTCTCCGCATGATCGACCCGTTCGATATCGAGGCGGGCGCGACGAATGCCCTGCTGCAAGGGCGCGAGCCGGGCACAGAGCCGTTCAAGCAGGATTTCAAGCGCCGCCTCAACCCCCTTGCCGGTCGCGAGCGGATCAGGAAACTGCTCCGTCTCGATCAGCCGCTCGCGATGCCGGGCGAAGGCGCGGGCCTCCGGCGCGCGGTCCATGAACCGGTCGAGCCGCGTCATGTCGGAAAGGCCGATCCGCGCCGACAGCGCCCCCCGCGGCAGGCGGAGCAGATCGCCGATTTTCTTGAGCCCCAGCCGCTGGCAGAGGGAGGTCGAGCCTTCCGACATCCGGAGCGCCGCGACCGGCAGGCCTTCCGAAGCCGCGCGCAATCCCGTCTCCGGCACCAGGCTTCTATTTTTTCCGTAATGGGCGAACCCCCAGGCGGCGGTGCGACTTCCCGCAAGCGCGAGACGGGCGGTGAAGCCCGCGCTTTCAAGCTGCTTCTCGATCCGGTGCAGCATGGGAAGCTCCCCGCCGAAAAGATGGCTGGCCCCGGCGACATCGAGATAGAGATCGCTTCCCTCCTCCGCCCGGGCGACGCGTGGGCTGAACCGCGCCATCATCCGCATCAGGCCCCGGAGACAACGAAGATCGCCCGCCCGGTCCGCATCGAAATAGGGAATATCCGGCATCGCCGCGCGCGCATCCACAAGGCTCATGCCGCGCGGAAAGCCAAGCTTGCCTGCCCGCCGACTGGCGGCGCTAATGAAGACACGCCCCGCCTCCCGCGTGATTAGCACAAAGGGCTTGTCCGCGAGCTCAGGCTCTCGGCGGATCAGCCGCTCGCTCTCCAGAAAGGGCAACCAGATGCAGATGATGCGTTGCATGATGAGTCTCCACAGTCCAGCAGCAGGGCCGCCCGCGCCGGTTTTTCGTCAAATGCAGTTCAAGCCGGAGGTGATCGGGCTGCGGGTTCCGCGCCCGCACATGCCAGCGGGTCATGGCCGAGCCGAAAAGCCCGCCCGCCTGCCCCCCCTTTTCCAGATATTGCGAATTGAGGAAGAGCCCCAGCCCCCCACCTTTCTGCGCCGCAATCTGCAATCGCCGCATCGCGGTCAGCGAGAGGCCCGCCGGCAGCTCCAGCAGGGCCGTGCCCACCGCGCTTGAGGCCAGCACCTCATAGGCAGCGCGCAACAGATCCGCCGTTGTCGGCAAGCGAAGGAACGTCAGGTCCGAAGGGTTCGTGCCATATTGCAAGAGGCCCGGCGGATAGCAGACCGCCTCCGCTCCTTCCGGGGCAAGCCAGAAAACCGGCCCGCCCTGACGCCGGGCCAACAGTTCGGCAAAGGCAACCGCCGCCGGCCCCGCCACCTCATGCAGCACGCCGAGATCGAGCCCGCCCTGCAAAGCTGCATCCACCTCCGGCAAACCGAGGGGCAGCATCCGGCGCTCGCTCCGGCCCAGCTCCAGCGCCAGAATTTCTGCTTTCAAGGCTTCCCGCCGCATCCCGAACCTCTCATTTGTTCCTATTTTGTTCTATTATAAATATCTTCAAAAGT